>NZ_MKJW01000158.1:0-9639 GCF_001942375.1 Kocuria sp. CNJ-770 | reverse complement strand
GCTGCACCTGTTCCTGGGCGTGACCATGGTGGGCCTGTCCTTCCTGCGCCGCGACACCCACGACCGCAGCGCCACGCACAACACCACCGGTCCGGCCTACTGACCAGCAGTTCCAGGCAGGGGAGCACGACAGCGGCGAGCAGTCCGCCGTCCCGGCACCGACCGGCCTGACCGCACCGTGCTCGGGAAGACTCCCGGCTGTGCCCGTCCGTTCCGTGTCATGCGGGACGGGCGGGCACCTCCTGCTGCCGGGCAGCAGAGGTCGTGCGAAATGGGATGATGCCCGGCCCCACCACTGCAGAACACCCAGGAACACCGCGGCGGCGCTGCAGCCCGGGCACAGGGCCGCAGCGAGGGGATGAGCACGAAGCAGATCCACCTGGGCGGGCCCACCGCCCGCACGGGTCGATCCCACCGCTGCGCGCCCTCGATGCCGCGTAGACGCCCCGGATCGTGGCCGCCGGGACGGTGTGTCCGGGCGCGGTGCGGGTGGGAGTACGGATCAACGGCACCCTGACCGGCCGGCGCTGCTGCCGGCTGCGCGACCTGCACTGACGGCGCCCCACACCCGGTGTTCGGACCGCCCCCCAGAGAACGGCTCCTGCACCATGCGCGTCAGGCCAGCGGCCCTCGCCGCGGGCTCTTCATATGGCCCTGTCAGGGGCTTCGTCGTTCTGGGGAGTCCGTGCGGTTCGGGGCAGGACCTCGGTGCGGTGTCCGCCTTCATCCCCGGGGCGTGGGGCGGACAAGGGGCATCACTACGATGAGGAACCCGGCATCACGAACGTTCCCGGCCGACCATCGACACCGTTCAACGATCGGAGATCCCATGAGAATCGTCCATGCGCACACTCGCGTGAGCGACCGCACCCTAGATCTGCTGCGGGACGGATACACCTTCGCCGACACGGTGCGCGCCCGGATCGGCAACCTCGCGACCCGGGCTGCGCCGCTGAAGCTGATGGGCGGGCCGGCGCTGCTGATCCGTGGAACGGAGGCGGTGCGCTTCTTCTACGACACCGACAAGTTCCGCCGGGCCGGGGCGATGCCGCTGGCGGTGAAAGCGCCGCTGTTCGGGCGCGGAACCGTGCACGGGCTCGACGACGACTCCCACCGGCACCGCAAGCAGTTGTTCCTGCACGCCACTACGCCCGAGCGGGTCGAGGTCCTGGTGGCGGAGGTGGACCGGGAATGGGCCCGGGTGCTGGAGGGCGCTGGGACGCTCAATGTCTACGAGGCCTCGGTGGGGGTCTTCGGCCGCGCGGTGCTGTCCTGGGCGGGCACCGGCATGGACACCCCCCAGATGGAGGACCGGGCGCAGCGACTGGCGGCGATCGTCGAGGGCTTCGGGGTGCCCGGGCCCCCGTGGGTCCGGGCGATGCTCGCCCGCCGCGACAGCGACGCCTGGGCGAAGGGCCTGATCACCCGGGCCCGCACGGACGAGGGCTGCGCCGGGCAGGGAGCAGGGCAGGCGCCCGCGCTGGATCTGGTCGCGGCCCACCGTGATGCGGACGGGCAGCTGCTGGACGAGCACACCGCCGGTGTGGAGCTGCAGAACATGGTCCGTCCCACGATCGCGGTCAGCCGCTTCGCGGCGTTCATCGCGCTGGCCCTGCACGAGCACCCGGACTGGGTCGCACGCCTGCGCGCTGAGACCACCGAGCGGGGCACCACGGTGGGAGGCCCCCTGGCCCGTGCCTTCGCCCACGAGGTGCGCCGGGTGTATCCGTTCGTGCCGATGCTTCCCGCCCGGGCCCGCTGTCCCATGCAGTGGGGTGGGCAGCAGATCCGCACCGGTCAGCGGGTGCTGCTGGACATCCTGGGCACCAACAACGACCCCGGCGAGTGGGAGCGTCCCGCTGATTTCGATCCGGAGCGGTTCCTGGACCTGGACCCGACCGCGATCGAGAACTTCGTCCCCCAGGGCGGCGGCTCGGCCGAGGCCGGACACCGGTGCCCTGGGGAAGACATCACGGTGGGGCTGATGGCGGTGACCGCGGCACACCTGGCCGGGCGCGACTGGACCGCGGAGGACGCCGGCATGAGCTTCGATCTGCACCGCATGCCCACCCGCCCTCAGGGCGGCCCCGTGCTGCAGTTCACTCCCTGAGAGCTACCGTTCCCGTCCTTCGCTCTATCGATCACCTCGGTGCCGGTGCCGGTGCCGCAGACGGAACAGGGGCCCGGGGTCTTGTTGCCCTGGGCGCAACACCTGCACCGCGCAGCCGAGGTCTGCGGGGGCCGATCACGGACAGGCATGGGCGCAGGAAACACTGTGGACCGAGGCCGTGGGTGCTGACAGAACGCCGCTCTGGGCCCTGCGACGTCACCGAGTTGAGCCGGGAGCGGGCCCGACGCAGACTGCTGTGCAGGTCCAGCAGACGGCCCTCCGTCACCGACCGGCGCCCCGTTGCGGGGCGTGCCCGGGCTCGAAGAGGATCCGCATGGAAGAGGGCGTCGTAGCCATGGTCCAGGCCTACCGGCTGGGCCGGCTGCTCGGACAGGCCCGTCTGCCGCCAAGAGAGGTGTGGTCGCGGTACGTGCACGCCGGTGGCACGGTCGGTGAGCACGAGGTCGAGGCCTAGATCCACAGCGCCCTGATGCTGCCGGCCGCAGAGCGTGACGCCCTGGCCTGGGCCGCCAACGAGCTCACCGCCCGCCTGGGGCTGGTGCCCGCCCCGTCCAGCGGTCAGCTGTGGGGCCGGATCCGGCTCCACCCCGAGACCCGCCCGCGATGACCGACCCGGCCGGGCGGCACTCATCCGCGACGGCCCCCGTGGCATGCGCCTCGCGACCGTGACGCAACCCCGTCCGGCCGACCCGAGGCGGGCACAGGTGGTGACCAGGCGGTGCGTGGTCTGTGATGAGGACCGTGCTCGGCGCTCAGGCCCGGGGGGCGTGCCGCTCGAGGACGTCCGGCAGCTTCGGGACGGTGGCCACGACGGCGTCGCGGATCTTCCAGTCCAGGCCCAGCAGACCGGCCCGGGCGGCCTCCAGCCGTTCGGGGGTCGCGGTCTCCAGGGGTTTGGGGACCACGAATCCCTCCACATGGAAGACCTGGCCCTCGTCACGGACCCGGGCGGCGGCGGTGTGCACCCAGTCCAGGGACCGCAGGTAGGCGTCGATCTCGCCCAGCAGCGGATGCGGCTCCTTGTTGTCCACGCTGGTGGGGCGGGCGTCGATCAGCCCGGCCACGGCTGCGCGCAGGTTGGTGATCCCATCCCTGAGGATGGAGGTGGCGATGACGATCGCCGCTGCCGCGTCGGCCCACCACCAGCCCAGCCCGATCCCGGCCACCCCTACCAGGGCCGACAGCGAGGTCATCCAGTCGGCCTTGTTCATGTCCGCGTCCGCGTAGAGGACCTTGTTGTGCAGGCCTGGGGCGAGCTTCAGCTTCTTCCGGCCCAGGATCACCGGGGGGATCGCGGTGGCCACCATGGCGGCCATCATCAGCCAGCCCAGCCAGATGGTGGTGCCGAAGAGCTGGATCCCGCCGATGGTGGGGTGGTCGACGGTGACGAGGGCGATGGCCGAGTCCACGATGAGGTATCCGCCCATCACGACCAGGGCGGTGGCCGCGACCACGTGGGAGATCCCGATGGCCCGGTGGTAGCCGAAGGGCCGTTCGGCGGTGGCGGGGCGGCGGGTGATGCGCACTCCGATGAGGAAGGCGATCGGGGGGATGAAGGAGAGCATGTCCTCGATCCAGGCGGTCTTCATCGCCTGGGAGTTGCCCATCACCGCGTAGACCAGCCCGACGATGAACACCAGGGACACGATGGTGATCCACTCCAGGCGTACCGCCTTGCGCAGATCCCGGGCGATCTCCTCGGGCAGCGGCTCGTCGTCGACGTTGTGCTTGGTGCCCATCACTGCTGCCCTCCCCGGGTCTGCAGGAACTCGTCGAGGTCCAGCAGGAAGGCGTTTTCGCCCTTGCGCACGGCCATCACGTGCTTCTCGGTCTGGCCGAACTCGTCGACGGTCTGCGTGTAGGGGCGGGTGAGCCCGACCTTCTGCTTCCAGGGGGTCTTGTCGGTGAGCCCGCCGATGACCATGTCCAGGTCCCCGTGCTCGAGCTGGTCCACCAGCTCTTCCTCCCCATCGGCGGTCCACTCCACCTCGGCGTCCAGGGTGCTCGCGTAGTCCTCCACCAGCGCCACCTCCCGCCCCGAGGGGGCCGGGTGCTCTACGGAGACGAAGGGCTCGTTGTGCGAGATCCCCACCCGCAGCACCGATCCGGTGACCCGCTCCAGCGTCTTGTGCGGGTCGGCCGGGTAGGAGGCCGCACACCCGGTGGCCACCAGCACCAGGACCACCCCCAGCCCGATAATCAGCTTTCTGATGATGAGGCTCATGCCATGACGGTAGACCCGCTCGGGCGGATTGTCCCGCACCGAACCCCCGCGGGTGGCCCCGCCACCGGTGGTCGGGGCGCTGGACCCGGAGCTGGGCGGGAAGCCCTGGCAGGACGACCCCTCGATGTGGCCGATCACCTCGCTGCTGGCCAACGAGGCCGTGCACGCGGCCAAGGCCCAGGCGTGGGCGGCGGCCGAGGAGCTGGACATGGCCCTGCGCCTGGCCTTCCTCCGTGGCTCGGGACCGATCAGCCTGTTGCACGAGGTCCTGGGCCTCGCCGCCGGCTGCCCCGCCGTGGAGACCGACGACCCCACGGCGATGGCGGATCTGGTGGCCCGGGCGGCGGCTGCCGGCCAGGCACCGCCGAAGGCATCATCGTCGGGGCAGTGGCCTCGCCCGTCCAGCCGGTCTCGTCCACGGAGGCGGGATGGGGCGGGTGCCGGTGCGCACCTGCGGCTTGTGGTGCCGGATTCTCTCTGCCGGACAGTCGTGCTGGAGGGGGGCGGGCCGTTCCTGGTCCTCCACGATGTCCCGGGCGGCGCCCTCGACGTCCTGACCATGGCCTCCGGCTCGGCCCACGGCGTTCTGCGCCAGCCCCTGCGCCTGCAGCTCCGCGTTGCCGGTGGCCGCGCCGAGCCTGTCCTTGGCCGCACCCACCGCCCGGTCGGTCGTGGCGCCGATGCTGTTCGCGAGTCCCATCGGCGTCTCCTTCGACGTGGTGCACGAAAGAGCCCTCTGCTGGACCAGGGCCCACGGTGGACGACCCGCCATCGGATCTGGCAGCAGACCGAGGATCGTGATCCCGGCGCATAGGGGGTGGAGCAGAGCGAGACCGCCGCTCGTGATTCCGCAATGTCCGGATGTCAGTGGCCACCTGACGTGAGATGTGGCCGGTTGCCGGACGCCTCGATGAGGGCGGGCTCCATGGTGGCACCAGCGGCGGCTCGATGGTGCGCGGAGTGTTCGCGGCGAGGCCGGACACCCGGCACCTTGCACATGGCCGACTACCGGTCACCTGGGACTGTCCGGTGGGGCGCAGGTTCAGCATGGTCGGTCCCCGGCTGGGCTGGGAGCAGCTCACGCTGGGGTCAAGGCCGGGGTGGCTTTCGCGGGCCGCGTCGAGGGCGCCGATCGCAGCGTTCGGGGCCTCTGGACGCCGGCAAGCCCGAGAGCCGGCGTGAAGGGGGGCGGGGTGGGCCGCCGGATCGCGATGTGCCGTTCACCGGGTTGAGGGAGAGGATGGGTGCACTAACGCTCGTGTTGACCTGTCTCACCAGGGAGGAAACCCATGACCAGTCCTCAGCCGGCTGTCACGACCACCACCGCCTACCTCGCCCAAGCAGGGCGGGAATTGGACGACCCAGGCGCATTCCTCACCAGCACCGTCACGATTCCGGACCTGCGTCCGCACGACCTCCTCGTCCGCGTTCACGCGGTGTCGGTCAATCCCGTGGACATCAAGTCCCGCGATGCGATGTCCAGCGGCACCCGACAACTGGGCTGGGACGCCTCTGGCGTGGTCGAGGCGGTGGGATCGGCGGTGACCCGCTTCACCGTCGGGGACGAGGTGTGGTACGCCGGCGACATCACCCGGCCGGGCACGAACGCCGACCTGCACGCTGTCGATGAGCGCATCGTGGGACACAAGCCCACCACACTGGAGCACCCAGCTGCAGCAGCTCTTCCGCTGACCGCTATCACGGCCTGGGAAAGCCTGTTTGACCGCTTCCGTCTCACGGCCGACAGCACTGGAACCCTTCTCGTGGTCGGAGCCCCCGGAGGTGTCGGCTCGATTCTCATTCAACTGGCGAAGAAGCTCACCGGGTTGACCGTCATCGCCACCGCCGCGCGCCCTGAGACCCGTGAATGGGTCGTTTCCCTCGGGGCTGATCATGTCGTTGATCATCGCAACCTCACCGAAGAGACTCAGGATCTGGTCCCTGAGGGGGTCGACTATGTGTTCACTGCGCATTCGGCAGGAAATGTCCAGGCCTTCGCGGAAATCACCAAGCCGTTCGCTCAGATCACTGCGATCGACGACCCGGATGCCTTGGACCTGTTGCCTCTCAAGGCCAAGTCCATCACCTGGCATTGGGAACTCATGTTCACCCGATCGATGTTCGCCACCTCCGACTTGATCGAGCAGGGCAACCTCCTCGACGAAGTCGCCCGCCTGGTGGACGACGGCACGGTGCGCAGCACCGTGACCACCGTGATACCCGGGTTGGACGCCGAAGGACTTCGTGCAGCCCACCAGCTGGTCGCCGCTGGAACGGCTATCGGGAAGATTGTCGTCAGCCGACACCGGGACTGATGACGCGACCGTCTGACGGAGCCGGCGAACCGGTCTGCCGGAGACCGCGCAGGAGTCACGAAGCTCGACTGTTCCTCAAGGCTGAAGTGGGGGACTCCCGTGCTGCCTCGCCACGGCCAGGATGGTGTCCAGCAGACCGGGGAACAGGGCCTCGAGGTCGTCCCGGCGCAGGGCGTTCATGCGCGAGGTGCCCTGGTAGGACTGACGGATCAGACCCGCCTCGCGCAGCACGCGGAAGTGGTGGGTGGCGGTGGATTTGGTCACCGGAAGACGGAAGGACACGCACGCCATCTCGGTGTGGCCGGCGGCGAGGTCGCCCACGATGCGCAGGCGCACCGGGTCGGCCAGGGCAGCGAGCACGGCTTCCAGGGTGATCTCCTCCCGGGCCGGATGCGCAATCATCCGGGCAGATGGCGTGGTGGGCACGGATTCCCCTTTCTGTCGCGGTGGCCACAGTCTACGAGAGCCTTCGTACTACGTCCTCTGTCGTAGTACGGTGGTCGACGTACCAGGCGACGGCGCCTGCGAGATGATCCGCCAGTCCTGCGACGGAAGGAACGCGCCCATGAGCGCCCTGTTCGAACCGATCACCCTGCGGTCAGTCACCGTGCCCAACCGGGTGTGGATGTCCCCGATGTGCATGTACTCGGCCGAGGCCGACGGGCCGCAGGCCGGGGTTCCGACCGACTTCCATTTCCAGCACCTGGTCAGCCGAGCAGCCGGTGGGGTGGGTCTGGTGATGGTCGAGGCCACCGCAGTGCGCCCCGAGGGGCGCATCACCCCGTGGGACCTGGGGCTGTGGAACGAGGCGCAGCAGGAGGCGTTCACCGGCCTCACGGCCGCGATCTCCGCCCAGGGGGCGGTGCCGGCGATCCAGCTGGCCCATGCCGGGCGCAAGGCCTCCACGGATCGCCCGTGGCGCGGTGGCGGTGCGGTGGTCGAGTCCGCGGGCGGATGGCCCACGGTGGCTGCCAGCCCGCAGGCCTTCGGCGACCTGCCCGCTCCGCAGGAAATGGGCGTGGAGGAGATCCGGGTTCTGGTGGAGGACTTCGCCGCTGCTGCGCGGCGAGCCTCTGCCGCAGGGTTCCAGGCGGTGGAGATCCACGGGGCTCACGGGTACCTGCTCAACTCCTTCCTCTCCCCGGTGGCCAACCGGCGTGTCGATGACTACGGCGGGTCCTTCGAGAACCGCGCCCGTCTGGTTCTGGAGGTGGTCGACGCGGTCCGGGGCGTGTGGCCGGCGGAGCTGCCGGTGTTCTTCCGGGTCTCGGCCACCGACTGGGTGCACGAGGCCGAGGGGACCGAAGCCTGGACCGGGCAGGACACCGTGCGTCTGGCCGGGCTGCTGAAGGACCACGGGGTGGACCTGCTCGACACCTCCACCGGTGGGATGGTGCCGCATGTGCGCATTCCTGTCACCCCGGGCTACCAGGTTCCCTTCGCCGAGGCCGTGCGCACCTCCACCGGGCTGCCCACCGGCGCGGTCGGGCTGATCACCGACCCCCGACAGGCCGAGGCCATCGTGGCCGAGGGCCGGGCCGACGTCGTGCTGCTGGGCCGGGAACTGTTGCGGGACCCGTACTGGGCCAACCATGCCGCCGCTGAGCTCTCCGGTCCGGCCCGGGTGCCCGTCCAGTACGAGTACGCCATCTGACGTCCTGTCCATTTCTTGACCGCCCAACCCCAGGAGGCTGCTGTGCCCACGTCCGTTCCCGCCCTGCTCGCCCCGAGTGTCGGCGCTCCCTTCGAGCGCGGCACGATCGAACGCCGCGACCTCGGCTCCCACGATGTGCTGATCGACATCGCCTACGCCGGTATCTGCCACTCCGACATCCACCAGGCCCGGCAGGAATGGGGACAGGCGATCTTCCCCATGGTTCCCGGCCACGAGATCGCCGGCGTGGTCGCGGCTGTGGGAGAGAAGGTCACCGCCCATGCCGTGGGTGATCGGGTCGGCATCGGCTGCTTCGTGGACTCCTGCCGGGAGTGCGAGAACTGTCTGGCCGGGGAGGAGCAGTTCTGCACCCGCGGGATGGTGGCCACGTACAACGGTCGCCAGTACTCCGGGGAAGCCACCTACGGTGGGTACAGCACGCAGATCGTCGCCGATGAGACTACGTTCTGCGCATCCCCGAGAATCTCGCCCTTGATGTGGCGGCCCCGCTGTTGTGCGCGGGCATCACCACCTACTCCCCGCTGAAGCACTGGGGTGCGGGCCCGGGCCAGAAGGTCGCTGTGGTGGGGATGGGCGGGCTGGGCCACGTGGCCGTGAAGATCGCTCGCGCCATGGGCGCGGAAGTGACCGTGCTGTCCCAGTCGCTGTCGAAGCAGGAGGACGGTCTGCGCTTCGGCGCCGAGCACTACTACGCCACGAAGAACGAGGCCACCTTCCACCAGTTGCGCGGCAGCTTCGACCTCATCCTCAATACCGTCTCGGCCGACCTTGACGTCGACGCGTTGCTGGGGTTGCTGCGGGTCAACGGCTCCCTGGTCTACGTCGGGCTGCCCGAGGATGCACAGGCGTTCAGCGTCTTCTCCCTCGTGCGCGGGCGCCGCAGCCTGGCCGGATCCAATATCGGTGGAATCCGTGAGACCCAGGAGATGCTGGACTTCTGCGCCCAGCACGGCATCGGGGCCGAGATCGAAATCATCGGTGCCGACGACGTGACCGAGGCCTACGACCGGGTGGTCGCCAGTGACGTGCGCTACCGCTTCGTCATCGACACGGCCACCATCCCGGCCTGACCCCTCTATCACGCCCAACGACGACGGCGGGGGTGCTGAGGACTCCGGTTCTCAGCACCCCCGCCGTCATCGATGCAGGTCCAGGTGTCAAAGGCAGAGTCTTCTCGCTCTGCGCTGATGCCGTTCTCGAGACTGTTGATCGATCCGACGTCCCGCAACACGTCCGAGGCCCTTGGCCCCTCCGTGTCCGTGCCGGCATCGTGTGGCGTTCAGCGGATCAGGGG
>NZ_MKJW01000157.1:7369-9826 GCF_001942375.1 Kocuria sp. CNJ-770 | reverse complement strand
GGGCAGGTAGTCGATCTTCTGGCCGGCCCGTTCGCCGTACATGGGGTCCTCAGGCAGGTGGGTGCCGTAGGCGGCCTCGTACTGTGGGATGAGGGTGTTCACGCCCTTGACCTCGGTGTCGAAGTCCCCGTGGGCCAAGAACGACAGCAGACCCGGGATCTCGATGACGTTGGTCACCTGGTCACAGTCCTGGGCTCCGAGCGGGCCCACGGCCAGCACCGAGAAGCTGGTGCCGTCGTGGCAGGCCGCCTCAGCGGCGGCCATCTTCAGCGGCTGCTGGTCGAACATGAGCTTGCCCTGCAGATCCCCGGTGGCGGCGACCCCGCCAAAGGCGACGGCGGCGACCACCGCACCGATGCGCAGGCTGGACAGCCACACCGCGTGGTCGACCCGGTCCCGGCCGGGAATATCGACCCGCTCTCCCACGACCACGGCACCGGAGTCGTCGACGGTGTCGATGTTGTCCCGGCGGCGCTGCCACAGCTGGTACCAGGAGACCCCGATCAGGAACGCCGCGCCCACTGCCACGGACCCGGCCAGAGTATGGGAGTAGGCCACCAGGGCCGTGTTGTTGGTCAGCACCGCCCACACGTCGTTCATCACCGGGCGGCCGTCCACCATCTCCACGCCCACCGGGTGCTGCATCCAGGAGTTGGCGACGATGATGAAAAAGGCAGAGACCACGGAGCCGAGCACCGCGGTCCACAGCGTGGCCAGGTGCAGCTTCTTGGGCAGGCGGTCCCACCCGAAGATCCACAGGCCCAGGAAGGTGGACTCGAAGAAGAAGGCGAGCAGGCCCTCCATCGCCAACGGTGCCCCGAAGACGTCGCCCACGAAGCGGGAGTACTCACTCCAGGCCATCCCGAACTGGAACTCCTGGACCAGGCCGGTGGCCACGCCCATGATGAAGTTGATCAGGTAGAGCTTGCCCCAGAACTTCGTCATCCGCAGCCAACGCTCGTTGCCGGTGCGCACCCACATCGTCTGCATGAGCGCCACCAGCAGCCCCAGCCCGAGCGTGAGCGGGACCATCACGAAGTGGTAGACGGTGGTGATCCCGAACTGCCACCGGGCGATCTCCAACGGATCCATGGGTTGTCCCCCAAGCGTTTTTACAGTGGTGTAAAAATAGTTCTACGACTCGTAGAAATATTTCTACACCACTGTAGAACATGTGGGTCGGTCCGCTAGAATCAGCTGGTGGCAGTCAACGACTCGAAACGCGCAACCTCCTTGGGTGACCTGGAACGATCCGTCATGGAGATCCTCTGGCAGGCGGACACCCCCCTGTCGGCCTACGACCTCCAGGACCAGCTGACCGGAACCACCGACAGCGGCCGGCCCCGCGCCGCCACCACTGTGCTGACCGTCCTGTCCCGCCTGGAGCGCAAAGGCTTTGTCACACGAGAACGCACCTTCCGCCCCCACCGCTACCTAGCTGCGGCCTCCCGGGAGGAGCACATGGCCAACCTCATGCACGAGGTCCTGGGAACAGCCAACGACCGGGCCGCTGTGCTTGCACGCTTCGTCGGAGGCGTCAGTTCCGAGGAAGCACAAACTCTGCGGCGCCTCCTCGACGACCACTGAGTCCATGTGATCAGCACCTCGCTCGCCCTGGCCGCATTTGCCCTCGCCCTGGCCTGGCCCGTCCCGATCCTGCTTTCGCACGCCAAGTGGCCGACCCGCGCCCCCGCCACCGCACTGGTGCTCTGGCAGGCCGTCGCCCTGGCCGGCGGGCTGTCGATGCTCGGGGCCTTGCTCACCTTCGGTTTGGCCCCTTTTGGGCCGGACTTGGTCAGTGGCGGCATCAGCTTCGCCACCAGCTTCTTGGGAGATCAGCCATGGGGCCCGGCAAGGCCGGTGCACATCCTCGCGCTGTCCGGAGCAGTTCTGCTCGGCGGGCATCTGCTGCTGAACCTGGTCGTCACGATTGTGCGCGCCGAACGCGATCGCCGCCGCCATGCCCAGCTGGTCCTGCTTTTGAGCACACCGCTGCCCGACGCCCCCGGCACCCGGCTCCTCGACAACCCCGCCCCGGTCGCCTACTGCCTCCCCGGGGCGTTCACCACGATGACCGTGCTCTCTGCCGGGCTGCTGTCGCTGCTCGATGAGGACGAGCTGGACGCGGTGATCGAGCACGAAAGGGCACATGCCACCCAGCGCCATGACATCGTGCTGATGCTGTTCCGCGCCTGGAAGGCTTCCCTGCCCTGGTTTCCCATCGCCGACCGCGCCCACCGCGAAGTCGGGGTCCTCGTTGAGATGCTCGCCGACGACCACGCCCGCCGAAGCATCGACGACCGCTCCCTCGCCCGAGCCGTCGCCCTCGTCAGCACCAGTGGATCCGCTGCTCCCCCGCACCGCATCCAAGGCACCTGGACAGGCGCGGCCCCTGTCGAGGACGCCCGTCAGCGCATCCTGCGACTGGAAGCCACACCCTTGCCGGCGGGACCAAAG
>NZ_MKJW01000157.1:0-7235 GCF_001942375.1 Kocuria sp. CNJ-770 | reverse complement strand
CCCCCGGCCTCACCAACCTGATCGACTGACAGGAGTGGACCATCCTGGTTGCCACGGCACCACCTGAACCACGATTTGGCGCCGTGACACCGAGGTCTACCGCGTCAAGTGAGTTGCATCAGCGCCACTTTGCCACCGATTCAGGAACCTCGAATCAGAGGGCGGCAGCTCTGCGCGTCATACAGCGTTGCGTCCCCGCCCTACACCGCATTAACGGGAGCGAAGACGTATCCTCAGGAGGATTGTCCGTGCTCCTACGCGCACACCGATGTTTGATGCCTTCGGTCCGTTGCTTGATCTTTCCGTCGCTGCCCGCGACATCCTGGGGGAACCACGATCATGCCCCGCGACTCCTCTCGCCGCCCTGCCAAGTCCGACCTCCGTCACCGCGCCTCCTCGCCGGTGAGCGCCCTCGCCGCGTTCTCGGCCCTCGTGGCGGTGAGCGTGGCCGTCAGCTCGGGCATCACCCCTGGGACCGGCGAAGAACGAGGGGCTGCCTTCGGGGTGTCGGCGAGATCCTCGGCCTCCTCGGAGCGGTCGGACAGCGGGTGGAGCCTCTTCGCCTCGGGTCAGGAGCGGCAGCGCCCTCCGACGGCACCGTTGCGGCAGGACCGTTCCACCTCGCCCGTCCGGGACGGCGCCGCGGGCGACGGGTCCTGGCGCCAAGGCACCGGCCGGGGCGACGGCGGCCGAAACGCAGCCTCGACGGTGCGCCCGGGGAGGCACGCACCGAGGCTGTACTCGGGCGAGCTTCCCGTCAACACCCTCATCGCCCCCACCACTCCCGGGGCCGTCCTGACCGGGGGGACCTTCGGGTGGCGGATCGCTCCCGATCGCGGCGACCGCGAGTTCCACAACGGCACCGACGTCTCCGCCGCCGCAGGGCTGCCGGTCGTGGCGGCCGCCGAGGGCGAGGTGACGGCCGTGTTCTGGGACGTCTGGGGCGGCAACCGGGTGGAGGTCACCCACGCGGACGGGCTGAGGACCACCTACAACCACCTCGAGGACGTCAGGGTGGCCACCGGTGACCGGCTGGCCGCGTCCGAGCAGCTCGGTTCCGTCGGCGCCACCGGAACCCGGGTCACGGGACCAAACCTGCACCTCGAGACCTGGGTCGACGGGCAGGCCGTGGACCCCCAGTCCTTCGACTGGGTCGACGGTCTCCGCGTCATTCCCGCCTCCCGCAGCAAGTACTCCTTGGAGGTGCCCGTGCCGGCTCTCGCGGAGGACGAGACCGCCGCCAAGAAAAAGACCGCCCCGGGCGAGGAGACTGCCAAGCAGAAGAAGGCCGCCCAAAAGAAGGCTGCCGAGCAGAAGGCCGCTGCGACCAAGAAGGTCACGAAGGAGCCACAGCCCACGGCCGAGCCTTCCGCTCCTGCAAAACCCAGCCCCGCACCGACTCCTGCACCGCCAACGGCGCAAAAGCCCACGCCCCCCCAGACCAAGCCGGTAAAGCCCGCCAAACCAGCACCTGCTCCTGCCCCCTCCGGATCTTCGACCGCACCGCCCAATCCCGCACCGCCCAAACCCGCACCGTCACCGTCCGCGGACACTGGGGACGAGAAGGAACTCCTGCCCGGGGTGGCGCCCCGGATTCCGGACACCAAACGGGACACCGATCGCGACGGCACCCTCGACATTAAAGACACCGACCTTGACGGCGACGGCATCGACAACGAGGCTGACGACAACCTCGACGGCGCCCCAAGACTGGTGAGCCAAACGATCCTGTAGACATCACGGACCCTGCCAGGGGAACCGAGGATGCCGGGACCTCGTCGACCACCGGTGCGGTGCCAGCCCTCTAATAGACGGCCTCGAACAGCTTGCTCATCGCGCTCTGGCGCAGCAGGACCAGGTCGTCGATGCTGTCGGCCCCGGCGAGCATCCCGGCCACGAGCGAGGAAACCTTCAGCCCCGGGTTGGCGCCCTTGTCGGTGGGCACGCTCAACCGCTCATCGACCAGGTCGCGCAACCCGATCTCCTGGGCCAGGCGCATCACCGGCAGCAACCCCACCCGCTCAGGTGGCCGAGGTGTACAGGTACGCCCACCTACTCAGGGCAAGCAGACGCGACTGACCGCGGTAGGAAACTCGCCTATGCAATCCCTTCGACCCGTATCGCTCGGGCGGGATAGCCGTCCTGCTCGACCCGTTCCCAAGTGATGATTACCTGCTGGCCCGGAACCAGTTCCTTATAGGCGTTCTCCGGGCCCTCGATGTGCGTGAAATGCACGAAACACCCGCCGGAGTGACCCGAGAGGTCAACCACCCCCCAGCCCTCATCGCCGTACCACTCCCGCACCACGCCGTCGCTGCTGTAGCTCGATCCCATACCCCAATGATTCACCTCGCTGACCGACCAAAGCCATGCTGACGCCAAGGGCGACCCACATCAGTCCCCGACGTCCGCTGTTGATCTGCGCCCATCCCTGATCAACGCCTTTCCCTGAAGGTGCCGGCCTAAGTGGACCGGTCGTGCTCATCGCCGACGCGGTTCCAGCGTCGGCGGATCGCCACACCCAGGACCATTGCTCCCCCGAGAACCAGGAGGCGCGGCAGCAACTCACCCAGCCCGGGGGCCCCGCGCGCAACGATGGCCACCAGCTCGATGCCAACCAGCAGTCCCGTCACCACACAAGTGAGCAGACCCACCCAACCGCTGTCGTCACGTTCGAGCTTGATCCAGGCAATGTTGATCACCACGAAGGCCAACCCCAGCCCGACCACGGGCAGGTTCGCCGGGCCGGCAGATCCGGCCAGCTCGACCAGGGTCCCGGCGACGGCCAGACCCGCGAACACGGCCCCCAGTGCTGGGGCGCATTCCCGGCCCAGCGCCAAGGGCACGAGGACGGTCGAGTACAGCAGGCGATCAACACCGCACAAGAGAGCGCACCCAACCCCACGAGGGCTATATATAAAGCGCTCCCTTGGCATAGTGAGCGCTATGACTCTGCTCGACCGCCCACTGACCTACCCGGAGATCGGTGCCACCGCCGGGCAGTTGCCCGACGGGTACGACCATCTGAGGGTCCACCGGGTCATCGGCCACGGGGAGCCGACGTTCCACCGAGCCGCGGAGCGCCTGATGAGCTGGCAGATGCACCGGGCAGCCGGCCTGACCGTCGAGGCCACCACACCGCGCGTCGAGCAGGGCAGCCGCGTCCGTCTGCGCCTGGGCCGGCACCTGCTGCGGATCTCCTTCGGCTGCCAAGTGGTCTACGTCGTGGAGGAGGAGCGCCGGCGGGGCTTCGCCTACGGGACCCTGCAGGGCCACCCGGAGCAGGGCGAGGAGAGGTTCTGCGTCGATTGGCGGGAGGACGACGCCGTCGTGTTGACCATCACCGCTTTCTCCCGGCAGGGCACGTGGTGGTCCCGCGCCCTGGCGCCGATCAACCGGCGGCTCCAACAGCGGTACACCTCCCGCTACCTGCAGGCTCTCTAGCGCCTCCCCGACAACAGGACGGCGTACGCCACCGGAGTCCCCATCGCGACGCCGCATCCTCGCGCCAGCTCTCAGCACCGGTGGAAAGGACCGGCGCCCATGGGCGGGGTCAGCTGGGTCGTGACCGCTCCATCTCCAGGGCGTGCCAGGGCTGGCCGCCCACCTCGGTGCTGCGCACCCGCCCGGTCTCCCGGAACCCCAGGCTCTCGTACACGCGCCGGGCGGAGACATTGTGCGCGTAGACACCGAGCTTCATCACCGGCAACCCCGTGACCTCGAAGCCCGTGCGCACCGCTGTGCCGATCAGTCCCCGCCCCAGACCGCGCCCTCGAGCGTCCGGGTCGAGGAGGATGCACCCGAGCCGCATCATGTGTGCGTCGACATCGATGAGCAACGAGGCGTGACCGACCGGATCCCCGGAGTCGGGATCCAATCCGGTCCAATACCGGCGCTGATCATTCTGCAGATAGGTCTCCAACTGCCCCCGATCCAGCGGCCACGTGAAAGTCCGCCCGGACCAGAGCACCATGTCGGCCTCGGAGGGCACCCAACTCAGGAAGACGTCCAAATCGGCTGGGCTGGTCTCTCGGAGGCGCATGCCCCAATGCTAGGGACGCCCCGCCTTAGACCGGCGCTGCCGCTGACCAGGCCGCATGTTCGAAGATGAACCTCAACCGCAGCACAGTGGGTCAAAGATTGAACTCCGGATGAGGCCGTCGCGGCCGTCAAGTGATCTCCTTCCGTACGTATGGAGGCCCCAGGTAAGGTCGCCCCACGCTATGGCCGACCTGTCGGCAAGGAGCACTCACGGGTCTCGTCTGAGAGGGCGAGAGAAAGGCAGGAAGCAGACCCCGGAGTCTCGCCATACCCTCCAGCTGAGCCCGCAGAGGAATCCCTTGCCCTCCATGGGATCAAGCAAGGGGTGGATCCTCGTCGATGAACGTGAACATGACAGTCATCACCGGCCCCAAGGGATCCTCGGAATCCGTGAGCACCAAGGCCGCCCGCAGGCGGACCGGCAGGTCGAGGATCGGTTCCTCCCACGGAACGAATCCTTCCGAGGTGCCATGGACGTAGATGCCCACACGGATCTTGCCCTGCTCATGAAGCCCCACGATGTAATCAATGACGCCCTCTTCGGTGGCGGGCAGACCGTAGGCGGTGGCATCGTCCATCACGTTGGCGACCATCACCCAGTCGATCTCGTTGCGCTCCCGCAGCAGGCGCTCCAGCCCTGCATAGTCCGGGCTGCCCATCGCTGCTCCTTTCCCCAACTGTGCTCGTGGTTCCTGCGCCTGAGGTCGCGGGGCCAAGCCTGTCATCCCACCGCGACGACGCGACACACGCGGTCGTGGGCACGGTCACCCGGCTCACGGGCGCCGTCGGAGGTCTATTGGACCCAGACTTCGCAGGTCTTGCCGGTCGGTGCCCCGTCCAGGGTGAACTGGAGTCGGAGCGTCCCAGCCGCTTCCGGGGGCGGGGGCACGAACTCCCAGGCGCTCTCCCACTCGGTGCCGTCCCCGGCCGCCTGTCCGGCGACCAAGCGGTACTCGGTACCGAGCTCATCGCTGAGCACCACCCCGACCCGGTCCAGAACGGAGAACCCCGGCATCAGCGGCAACGGCTCCTCCTCGGTCATCTTGTCCTGCCGTCGTTGGGCCCAGGCCAGGCGGGCAGCCTGGAACTGGCCGTCCCGGCGCATGGTCTCGGCCCCTCGCACCGCGGCGAGGCTGATCCGTACGCCGTGGCCACCCGGTGGCTCCTGCGCATGCGGAGACAGGCTGGCAGCGAGGTCGATGCCGGCGAAGCGCACATCGATCCCGTCGCTGGTGGCCACCACCAGATCGGCAGGAGCAGACACAATGGTTCCCATGCCACCACCGTAGAGAAATCGACAGGTGTCAGGTCGAGCGCCACGCGCCCTCCTTCCGCACTGGTCAGCGGAATTCGGAAAGCACCTCAATCGACCACCGGGCCCTGCCTCGCACCCGGGCACGAACGGCATACGTATCACGATGCCCACAGGAGATGACGGTCTCAGATGGTCGTCGCTTGCGGGAGTTCCCGAATCCGCCGGTAGAGGGTGGCCCTGGACATCCCGAGGTCCCGGGCGACCTGAGTGGCCGGCTCCCCCGTGTCGATCAGCCGCAGCGCGTTGCGGATCTGGGAGTCGGTGAAGGTCTGACGCCGCCCACCGAGGTCCTTGCCGGCGGCCCGGCGCTTGGCCACCGAGTCAGTGATCCGCTCCCGCTTGATCTCCAGCTCCATCTGCGCCAGGGCCGCCATGACGGTGAACACCATCGAGCCCATCGGAGTGTGGGTGTCCACGTCTCCCCCACCGAGGTTCAGCACCCGCAGACCGGCGCCTCTCCCGCGCAGCGCTTCGGCGAAGACCAGCATGTTCTGCGTCGACCGCCCCAACCGGTCCAGCGTCGTGATCACCAACGTGTCGCCGTCCTCGAGCGCGGCCACCGCTTTGTCGAAGGCAGGACGCGACGCACGGCCTCCAGACACTCCACTGTCTACGTAGAGGTCATCGCGCCGCACGCCGGCGGCCAGGAGGTCAGACACTTGACGGTCCGCGTCCTGCTGACGCGTCGACACTCGGGCGTACCCGATCAGCTTCCCCACGTCCACCCCATCTGTCTCGCAACCAACGTTGAGTATTTGATTCTAGGGGCAAACATAAAGCACATAGTTGCAAGACTCATCGACCCGCGGAAACCCGCAGAGGTTCTCCACCGCAAAATTCGACGGACGAGACGTCTCGCATCCCTTGCCTTCAAAGACACACCCGACGAGTTGCACAGGACTGCCGGGCAAGTGCGTGCAATGGTTACGATGGAATTCACTGTTGTCAGTCATGAGCCATAGGAGGAACGATGCCGTTCGAGGTGTTCAACAAGAGGATGACTCCGCTGGCCAAAGCGCCGAGCGTGACCATCCAGAAGCGCGGAGTGATCTCGCTGAACAAGGCCGCCCACGATCTGGTCGACAACGCCGAGACGGTGGAACTACTCTACGACCGCGACCGTCAGGTCATGGCACTGCGCGCCACGGATGACTCCTCCCCGCATGCCTACGCGGTCCGGAACGGGTCCAAGCGCGGGCCCGGGCAGGCGATCGTCTCGGCCACCGCCTTCACCGCGCACTACGGCATCGACGCCACCGCTACCAGGCGATGGAAGCCCTTCATGGAGGACGGCATGCTCTGCGTGGACCTCACCGAAGAGGGCACCGTGATCACCGGCAACCGCGCGAAGACCATGGCTTTGGCGGATCCAGCAGAGGCATCTGCCGACGATGTGCCCACCGACGACGCCCCCGACCACCCCTGACCCCAATCCCCCACCCGGATACCGAAAGACACACCGCCCATGGCTCAGAAAGTCGGAGCGCATCTCGAGGACGATCTCAACGGCGGCCCCGCCGAGGACGCCATCCAGTTCAGCCTCGACGGCAAAATCTACGGGCCCGACCTCTCCACCCCCGATGCCGAGACAACCTCAATCTCCGACGGCCGCGGAACCCCACTGACTGTCAAAACCTTCTAGGAGACGCAGCACTTCCTGAGCCGCATAGCGAGCCACAGGAGCTGTTTCCCAGTCCACGGAGACAATCCAATCCTGAACAGCAGCTCGGTCGAGCTCCCCATCGCGCTGAAGTTCACCAATTGCAATTGTGGTTGCACGAGACAAGCCCAACCCAATAAGTGACATGTCGGTTGTACGAGGAACCCCCAACTCCAGCATCATAGTCACGGCCTCAGCAGACTGCTCGCCCATGGGACG
>NZ_MKJW01000156.1:0-9843 GCF_001942375.1 Kocuria sp. CNJ-770 | reverse complement strand
CATCCTGTGGCGAGGAGCCCGTTCCTCATCTCACCGGCACACCCGTGGCAAGAACCTCATGCCCCACAACATCTAGGCATGTAGGAGCCGCACCAACAGCAACCAGTGCGGCACCATAATTGTACTGGTGTAGTACCAGCACCACACCAGTGTGGTGTTGAACCGGGTTTGAGAAGTTCTCTGTGGCCATGGCCCTCCTCAGGCACGGACCTGACGAGCTTTTTGATCAAATTTTCGCTGGGAAGTATCCACGGCAGTATCTGGGCATAAAGGTGCCGTGCCGACCAGTGTCGACACGGCACCGTGTTGGTACTTATGTGGTACCAATACCACACCGATGTGGTGTGAGGAGGACTACTTAAGCGGCACGTTCTGGCCGTAGCGCTCCTCAAGCACGGGCCATACGAGCTCTTCGATCAACTTCTGCTGGGAAGTGTCCTCAGCTTCGGCGGCGTAATTGAGCAAGGCATGCTGGGTGTTGTTGAACCGGAAGTTGTACCCCTTCACTTTGGCTCCGTTCCGCGCCCGCCGCTTCCATGGTTTCAGGGGTGGTCCCTGATCGGGGGTGTCTGAACCCGAGCGTTCGGCTGCCGCTGCAAACCGCTCGATCTCTTCCTCTCGATTGGAGGCAATCGGTCCACGTTTCCTCACCATGAGAAGACCTCCTGGGTCAGCAGTTGAATCTCGGCCTTGGCCTTGGCGTCGCGCATCTCCACGACTCCCTTGCCGTCGGCCAGGCAGTCGGCGAAAGCCTTGCGCTGATGCAACACGGTCTGAGCAAGTCGCACTCGAGGGAAGTCCTCGAGGTACGACTGCGCTTCCTCTCGTTCCTTGGTGAACACGTTGGAAGAGACAAAGTTGAGGACCAGCATTGACTTGAGGTCCTCGTTGAAGTCTTGGGCCCCTTCTATCGTCTCCAGGAGGCCGGCCACGGCATCAAGGTCGGCTTGGGTGGCGCGCGTCGGGCTGATCAGCATGTCCGCTGCAGTCAGTGCTGTACGCATCTCCTTGGAGTCCTTGCCCGGGACGTCGACCAGGATGTGATCGAACTTGGGTCGGAACTCCTCCAAAAATTTATGCAGTGATCCCGATTTCTGCACGGATTGCAACGAGGGGAGCCCGGCTTCCTCTCGGTCAGTAGTGAAGTTTGAGGTCGTGCGAATCGTCGGGTCAGCGTCGACCAGCAGCACGTCCTTCCCCTGCCGCTGCAACTCAACGGCCATGTTGACGGTGAGAGTCGACTTGCCCGTTCCGCCCTTCTGATGCCCAAAGACAATGATCATGGCACTACAGTAACACCACCTTGGTGTCGTATCAGTACCAGTGTGGTACTACGCCGGTCCACTATGGTGTGGTACTTGTGTGGTACCAAGATGAGGCCACACATGGCTGGCCCCATTCGCTCTTCGGCAGCCTAGAGTCTCGCGGTGCCCAGTGGGTGGCACCCGAACCTCCGGGTCATTCCCTCGGCCCGCAACGTCTCCAACCGCGAGGCCGACCGGGCCGATCACGCAGAGCTGCGGCTGAAGATCTCCCTGACCGGTCTGCAGGCGGATGTGGTGGTCATTGACTGCCCGAACCGGCAGGGTGGTCCGTTGACGCTGTCGGCGTTGAACGCGGCGGACACCGTGGTCTACGCAGCCACCGCCACCAGCGATGGCATCGACGGGGTGGATGGGGCGCGGCGCACGGTCGCCCAGTTCCGCCGGCACCGCCAGCAGCTCGGTGCCCCGGACACCCTCACCGAGGCTGGCATCGTGGTCGGTGGGGTAAAGGAGACGATCATGAGCCGGGCGGCGGTGGCCAGCCTCGAGGAGCTGCGTGCCACGGGGTTGTTCTTGGAGCCGTTGATCCCGGACCGGGCGATTGTCCAGGAGGTGCGGATTTCGGGGGAGTGGTACGGCCAATACCGCAAGGGCTCCCGGGTCCTGGATGCCTACACGGCGATCGCGAAGAAGGTGCTGCGATGACCGACCAGCCCGAGCGTCCCGCCTCACTCCAGCGCCGCCGGCCCCGTCCGGCCCCGGATGAGCACATCGACCCAGTCGACTACACACCCCCACGCGCTACCTCACCCCAGCCTGCGACACCGATGGTGTCGACACCGCCAGTGCAGGCAACCCCGGTGGCAGAGCCCATGGTCGCACCCAAGCGCGGGCGGGGCCGGCCGCGCCGGGAACCTACGATCCAGCTCGGGGTGCGGGTGGCTCAGGACGTCTCCGATTTGATCGAGGAGCTCACCGAGCACGATGGCACCGCCCGTGCGGTGATCGAGAACGCGGTGCGCGCCTACGCCCAACAGCTCAACCGATAACACCGCCCCCCAATAGGGGAGGGGTGCGGCCGCGGGCGGCTTTCCCATGGTCGGCGAGGAAGGAACCCGGCTCACCGTTGCTGGTGGGCCGGGTTCTCTCATTCTTGGGACAGGCGGAGGGATGGGGCGGGTGGTCCCGTGGGTCTTCGAACGACGCAGGTGCCCGCGCCCCTGCCGGAAGCTGCCAGGGCCAGCCCCTAGCGAGGGCAGTAGTCGGGCGCCAAAGGGACGACCAGCGCTGTCCAGGCTGGACGCGGGGCGTCCCGGGGCTGCCGTGGCCGTGAACGGATCGTCAGCCTGTCACCGGCTGCTCACCGTGCGGAGGCGGTCACGGTGAGGGCCCTCGTGCTCGAGCCCTGCCCCGGGGCGTTCCCCGGTGATGCCGCGGCCGTGGCCGCCGGCATCAGATCCTGCTGTCGCGGAGCACCCGGACAGGCCTGAGCGCGTGTCCGGGTGGGGGAGTGGGGGTCTACTGGGCGGCGTAGTAGGCGCCTTGACGGACTGGTGGATGCGGCCGCGGTCGGAGACCTCGTACCCGTTCTCCTTCGCCCAGGCCCGGATCTTCGCCGTCTCCGGGTTACCGCCGGCGGAGGAACGGGGCCCGGTGGTCCGGATGGACTTGGACTGGGCCCGCCGGCCGGCGGCAGCGAAGGGGCGCAGGGCTTCCCGCAGCTTCTCCGCATTGGTGGTGGAGAGGTCGATCTCGTACTGCCGGCCGTCCAGACCGAACTGGACGGTCTCATCAGCAGGACCACCCTCGAGGTCGTCCTCCAGAATGATCTGTACGCTCTGGGCCATCACAACACCTTTCCCTTTGTCTCGTCATGTTTTTCGCTGGAATGCGCACCCAAGCAGTAAGTCCGGCACCGACATCCTTTCCCGCATGCTCTCTGAGGGATGTCGAAGTGGCGCCGATTGTGGTGAGCGATTCCGCGCACTGGTTATCCTACCGGTAAATTGCCTGTCACTTTTTTCACTGATAGAACAACCATTAGAAGCTTGCGGTCGTCGTCGAAGGTTGATTGGAGAACCAACAAATCTCTGGACAGTCCCTGGGGACTGAACTACTTGATGCCCAGGCGTCTCTGGTGATCCCCTGGGAAACGACGAACTGATGAATCAGCAATAAAACTGACGCTCATGCTCATGGATCTACTGAGGGTCGGTGGCTGTCAGAAGCCCATTCCAAGAGCCGGCTGCCTGCTTGATATGGGTCTCAGTGGCGAATACGTAGCGCCAGGCCCCGAATTGTTCGTCGTCGCGGATGAAGCGGGACCAACGTTCGGCAGCGGCTTTCTTAGTTAGCACGGACGTGTCCCGGGCGTCGGCATCGGACTTTCCTTCGATTACCCAGTGAGTTCCGTCTTTGTCGATGGCGATGAAGTCGGGGAAGTAGCGTCCGGTGTCGGTGTGGATGAAGGCTTGGCCGGTGGTGTAAACCCGCAGCCACCAGGTGATTTCCTCGTCTCGGTCCAGGAGCTGGGCCAGGGCCCATTCGGTGGACTTGGCGTCGAAGGAGGCAGTGGGCATGATGTTCTTCTTCCAGCCCTGGAAGTGCACGCTCTTGCGGTAACCGTCCTCATAGGCGTGCGGAGCGGCCGGGTCCACCAGGACCGGTTCCAGGGGCAGGGGCACGGGGGTGAGGACGTAGGTGCGTTCCTGCTTCCGATTGCCGATGGCGGTGCGGATGAGCTGCCGGATGCCTTCGACGGCCTGTTGGCGACGGTGCTGACCCCACTCGGCGGCTGCCTGCTCGGTGGAGGTCACCCCGGCTCCGCGCAGGAAGGCGGTAACCAACCGCCGGGCAGCGGTCTTCTCCCGCCGCTCAGCGGTGACCTCAGGTTGGCGCATGATCGCCTGGGTCAGTTCCTCGCGGACAGTGTCCAGGCTGGCTACCTCCTGTTGGGCTTCCTCGCTCTTTTGCGGGTCCACGACAATGGCGACGTCTCCGTTGCGTCGACGGGCGTCAAGGGCGTCGCGGAAGATCAGGGTAGGGACTTCACGGATGAACCGGGCACCGGCGGCCTCGGCGTCCCCGTCGTGGACGTCGGAGAGTGAGAACCGGGCCGTGACAAGTTTTGCTTCTTGTCGGGGGAAGACGATGCGTGGGGCGCCCTCGATGCGCACACGGGGCCCCGGAGTAGGAATGGCCTGTCGCTTCTGGGACTCCTGGAGGACCAGCACCGGGGTGGCCTCCGCGGGGTCCTCGTCGGGCTCTGTTGCCATGGTGAACAGATCGCCCTGGTTCGGATCCACGGCCAGGGGGTCGAAGAGGGATCCCGGATCCGCGACGGGCCGGGGGACAGGGGGTGGGGTGTCGGTGGGGGGTGTGGTGGTGGCTGCACCTTGGGCGTCGACCTCGGTTTGGGCGGCTGGGATCTGCAGACGCCGGCGCAGCACGTCTTTCTGGGAGAGCAGCGCCTGATAGGAGTCGTGGGCCACCAAGTCCACCTGATCCACCATGGGCACGCCGGTGCGCTGACCGAAAGGCAGGCGCAGACCCCGGCCGAGGATCTGCTCGGTCAGTGTCTGGGAAGCCAGTTTCCGCAGGGCCACGATCACCGCAATGTTCTTCACATCCCAGCCCTCGCGCAGCATGTTCACGCTCACGATCCCCCGGATCGGAGAGTCAGGCCGTTCCACATCTGCCAACGCCTGCAGGGCCACATCGGAGGATTGCGAAGTGATCTCCAGGACCGCGGAGGGGTCCCCGATGAAACCCGGCCCGGCCAGCATCTGTCCGACCTGTCCGGCGTGCTCGATGCTCTGGCAGACCACGAACAGCACCGGACGCACCGACGGTGCGTCTCCGGCGACGGTCCGGTACTGGGTGTAGGCGGCGTCCTTGGCCCGTAGCAGCTGGCAGGCATCGGACAGTTGAGTGCGTTCGTCCTTCGTGCCGTCCTTGCGGTAAACGATGACCGGGACCTTCACATGCCCGTCGGCGATAGCTTCCCCAAGGGTGTACTGGAAGACGATCTTAGGAATGTCCGCCGCATCCGGGGTCGCGGTCAGACCCACCAGGGCGACCGGGTGCAGGTCACGGATGGCCTTGGAGAAGGCCTTGGCCTTCTCGTGGTAGATGTGATGCTCATCGGCGATGACGAACAGGTCCTCGGTGTTCTCCAAGTAGGCATAAAGCGCGTTCCCGAGGGTTTCGTCCTCTTCCCGCACCCGGCGGCTGACCTTGTCGCTGGGACGGATCAGCTGCTGGACGTTGAAAACGAACACCTTGAGCCGCTCCGGATCCCGCAGCACGGTGCCGACCTCGGCGCGCTGAAAATTCTCCGGAGTGATGACGAACGGGACGGTCTCCGCGCCGGCGACGTACTTGGCCGAGGCCTCATCGAAGTTGGCCAGGGTCTTGGTCTGGATCGTGCTACTGGGGGTGACCACCAAGACGTGGCGCACTCCTTGGGCGGCGAGGTAGTCGATGAGCGAGGACATCAAGAAGGTCTTGCCGACACCGGTCGCCAGATCGGCCACCATCTCGGTGAAGGACCCGTCAGCGGCCACGATGGCCTTCACGACCTCGGCCAGAGCCAGTCGGTTGGGTTCGCGCAGGTCGAAGCGGGCGGCGATCTCCAGCAGCAACGCCTCGTCGTAGGTGATTTCGAGCATCACTTCACCGTCGCCTTCGGGAACAGGTCCTCGGGGGCCTTGCGCAACCGGGAACCGGGGGACAACTCGCTCAACAATCGCTCGGCCTCCGGCAGCACACCCTTGGCCACCACCACCGCTTTCTCCCCGTCACCGAGGTGCTCCACCACGGTGCGGACCACCTGCTCATCGGCCACCCCGTCCACGACCGCCAGTCGCAAACGGCGCTTGATCCCGCAGAACACCGGGTGATCCGGGGTCAGGGAGAACCGCAACTGGCCGGCCACCGCCTGGGAGAACGCGCCATTGGTGGCCGCCTCGGACAGGTACACCTCCCCGTCCTCGTCGTCGACCTCGTACATGGACGGGCCCATCCGGGCCACGCTGAACCCGCCACCGCCGGTCCACTGCGCGGTGGTTTCTTCCTCGGTCCGTGTTGCCGTTCGCAATGCCTTGAGCGTCTGAGGGTCAAGACCGCTCATCGGCTTGGCTACCCGGCTGAGCAGAGTGGTGAAGAGCTGGGCGTCCTCCGGGGTCATGCCCTCGGGCAGATCCGTAACGCCCACGCGTTCCTTCTTGATCGTGATGCCCCCAGAGTCCTCCCCGCGGGCCACCTTGGTCAGTCGGGGCTTAGTGAATTTCTCCACGGTGTTCTGCAGCAGTTCAACCGTCACCCATCGGCGTCCCATCTTGTGGGCGACCGCTGCTGTAGTGCCCGAACCAGCGAAGCAGTCCAGCACAAGGTCACCAGGCTGCGTGGAGACCTGGATGATCCGGGAAATCAAGCGCTCCGGCTTGGGGGTGTCAAACACAGACTGTCCAGGGAACAGGGCCTTGATCTCCGCCTTGGCTTCCCGGTTGTGGCCGACCGTGTTGTTGTCCCACCAGGTGGAGACGGCCAAACCAGTGGTGGGAACGTAGGACTTCCGCCCCAATCCGCCGGCACCACCGGATCGCAGCACGATCATCGGCCAGTTGCCCCGTTCATACCGCTGCCGCGCGATCCCTTGCGCTTCCTCTAGGGGGATGGCCAGCATTACCGCCTGAACACCTTGCCGTATCTCCTCAGTCGTGACCCCGCAGAGGGCCGCCCGGGTGGAAGCATCCTCGATGTCGCGCAACTCGTAGGGGGCGTAGCCGTTCATTTCGCGCAGAATGGCCGTCTGCTCAGTCCACCAGTGACGGCCTTGTGCCGGGTAGTGCAGCTTGCCGGTAATGGGGTGCTGGATCGCATAGACCATGCCCTGGTGGGTCTTTGCACCTGGTGCGGTGGGGTCGCCGTCGAACCAAGGGTTGGGGTCGCCGTCGGGGGAGGAGAACCGGGCGTCGGACTGCGCAGTGCGGGGAAGTCGATTCGGCGTCCAAGCCGGACTACGGCGGTAAACCAGGATGAAATCCTGGTCCACGGACAGGCCCTTGGCATCGTTGCGGGTGGAATCAGCCTTCTGCCAGACCACCTCACCCACAAAGTTCTCCGCTCCGAACTCCTCGTCCAGTAGAACGCGCATGCGGTGAACCTCAGCGTCATCAAGATGCACCCAGATAGAGGCATCCTCGGCCATGAGCGGCTTGAGGTGGCGGATCCGGTCGCGCATCATCGTCAACCACACCGAGTGCTCCAGAGCATCGGCATAGTGCTCGAAAGTCTGCGCGGTGTTGAAGGGCGGATCGATGTAGACGAGCTTCACCTTGCCCCGATACTTCTGGGCCCACTCCGGCACCGTACCCAAGGAGCGCAAGGCGTCGCCCGATTCACCGACGATGAGTAGATTCTCCCCCGCCCCCGTGGGTCCATCATGCTCGCCTACCGTGTCGGTGATCTGGATGTTTTTCACCTCACGGGCACGAGGATCAGCGGGGTCCACCCACTGGTAGTCGTACTTCCCGTGCTCCGAGGGGATCAGGGCCAGGTCCTTGCCCATCCATGTCAGCTCGAGCCGGCCCTTCGGTGACTTCATGCCCGCCTTTCGACTCAGCGCCCTGACGGTGGCCGGGGCCGTGCAGGGCCACGTTGTTCAGCGTGGCCCTTGGTTGATGTATCTGTCTGGTCCCCAGCTTTTCACAAGACCGTTGGCCTTCTGCGCGAACCCGGGCAGCCCGCTCAGATGCGGGTAGAGACGTCGGTGAGCACCTCCACGAGGTGCTCAGGGTCCCTTTGGTCCAGCAAGGTCACTCTGGTGCCTTTGCCCTCAGGTGTCGGCCTGTAGGCCTGTGCGATGAAAGTGGGGAGGTCATATCGTTCGATGGCTTCCTGGCTAGTCATGAGAGGACGGGGCATCGCAGATCGAGTCTCAAAGATGAATCTCCCTTCGGTGACCGTGACCAGCGCGATCCCATGGGTCTTGGCGAAATCGAGAGCTCCCCGCTGGAAAGGGGTGGTAGAGACGATCAGCCCTTTCTGGGCGCCTGAGCTTTGCACCTTTTGATGGAGAATCTGGGGGATCTCCCGTTTGATCAGGTGGGTGTGCTTCTTGGCCTCAACGAGGACGAGGAAGTCCATGCCGCCCAGGCGGAACCTCATGGTGGCATCCATGTCATAGGTGCCGTCACTGGTTTTCACCAGTTCGTGCAACGTCACCTTGAGGTCATCGACATCCTGGTTGATGCTGCGGAGTGTCTCCACCACGAACCGTTCGAAATCGGCAGGGCTCATGTCCGCCGGCGGATACCGGGTTGTTTCGAAGGCAACCTCGTGGGAGTGATCTTTCAGGGGCATGTCCTGAGTCTTCCCTGGATCTGAACCAGCTGTCGGCACGACCCGCGGGAAGGGTGCTGCTCCAGCAGGTGGTCGGAACGAAGTCGACACTCACTCCCCTTGATGTCCAGGCATCACATGGCCAGAAATATTTATGTGCATAAGGTGGGGGGATGGACGACTACTTGGAGAAGTCGCCGAACGCGGCCCGGATGGGCAAAGCGGCGGAGTACCTCGTCTCCGCGTTTTGCATCCTCGTCACCCAGGGGCAGCTGAATGTGTCCACCTCGATGGTCGACGACGAGGGCGTGGACCTGGTGTTCCACCAGCGCGGGAGCACGGCCACCTTGGCGGTCCAGGTGAAGGCGCGGATGCTCAGTAGCACCCTGGCGCAACGGGGCAGTTTCCAGGCCTTCGTGCGGTCACAGACCTTCACCCCGCGGAATGGCTTGGCCCTGCTCTTCGTGTCGGTCGATGATCAACGCGGTCAGCTCGACAAGGCGTGGCTGGTGCCCAGTGCCGAGTTCGACAAGCGGAAAGGTACCGCGACAAGACAGGGCCGATATCGCTTCGTAGCATCCCTGAAAGAGGGATCCCAGGACCAGTGGGCGCGCTTCCGACTCGAACCCCTGCAGTTGCCAGAAGTGATCCTGCGACGTTTGGAAGACCTGAACCAGGTGCCGTCAGTCGGTCCTCAGCGCGCGACCCCCTCGACTGCAGGCCAGGAATGACTCCCTCGGAGGTCGGTCTCCTGTCCGCTGGCATCGCCGCCTCGGTGTCCTCGGTAGTCGCTGTCATCACGCACATGTTCAACCGCGACCGGGAGCACGAAAAGTGGCACCTCGAACGCCTGTACGAGACTACAGCTAGTCCCACGAAATGCTTCGAGGACTCGGACGACGCCCTTTTCACCTCGGTGGCCTCTCTGGCCGCCAAACAGCCGGGAAACTACCCGCAACCTCTACTGGACGAGGATCCGGGCCTTCGTCACCGGCTGGAACGACCGGTGGCACTCCTTCGTGTGGACCAAAACCAGCGCGGAGATCTTCAAGAAAACCAACCGCCCGACCGCTTCAAAGACGGGCCACTAGAGTGTGACCAGAAACGGATTTGTGCCCGGGCCGTATAGAAGGCGACCCGGCACGGGTTGCACATGACTAGGGTGCTCCGTCGAGGCGCCCATCACGAAACGGGCGTCCGCCGCTCATGGAATCGAGAGGTGACACATTGACTT
>NZ_MKJW01000155.1:0-83915 GCF_001942375.1 Kocuria sp. CNJ-770 | reverse complement strand
TCGGCGGGACGGCGCTGTCGCGCGGCGGCGGCGGGCCGCGGCGGCCTTGTCCGCCTTGTCGGCGAACGCCGAGCGCAGCTCTTGGCGACGGGGGGCTCGACGGTCGAGGACGCGCCTCGGACGAACTCACCCAGGGTCTGAAGCGTGGAAATCGCTTCCTTGGACGTTATTCCGAGCTCTTTCGCGAGCTCGTGAACGCGGGGCTTGGCCACTTCTCTCCTGTCTCGGTCCGCACCGAAACAGGCACGAACCACTTATTTTCCGTTGAGGCTCCCGGGGTGTCGGCCGTCGACGACGGCGCGCCGGCCCAGGAGGCCGTAGGCAGAGCACAACGAAGCACTCATCGCTGGGCACTCATCGGTTTTCCATCGGTTCTCTGACTCGCTTTCCAGTTCTGACCCGCGTGCGGACGTGGTCACCGGTCCGGTCGGACCGCGCGGGCTGCCGTCCGGGGACGGCTGTGGTCGGCACTCGTGCGCCCGGTCGCCGGGCCGTCCGCGAGGACAGCAGGGCGTCCAGCTCGGGGGCGATCCCCTCGGTGTCCACGGGGACCCGGAACGCGCGCTGGAAGGCGCGGCGGCGCAGGGCCGTGTCCAGGCACTCGCGGGAGGGGTGGAGCCAGGCTCCACGACCGCCGAGGCGCCCGCTCCGGTCGAGCACGGCCCTTCGGCCGCCGTCGTCCGGCTCGGTCACCACACGTACGAGCTGGTCAGGGTGGTCGGTGGTCCGGCATCCGATGCACGTGCGACGGGAGTCCGCACTCACTCAGGGCTCCTCGTCTCGCGGCGGGACGTCGGAACGGCTCGTGCGGGCCGGGGATCCGGCGCCGGACAGGGACCACCAACGATCTGACCGTGGAACAGTCTATCCCGGGGACGGCCCTGAGCCGAAACCGGGCGGGCGGGGACCCGGGGGGCGGGTCCGTGCGGCGGCTCGGGTCCCGCTCCCGGGGCGGGCTCAGGCCCGCGCGGCCGCCTTCGACTCGGGGACGATGTCGATCTTCCAGCCGGTGAGCTTCGCGGCGAGGCGGGCGTTCTGCCCCTCCTTGCCGATGGCCAGGGACAGCTGGGAGTCGGGGACGACGGCGCGGGAGGAGCGGGCGCGCTCGTCGAGCACGGTGACCCGGGACACCTTCGCCGGGGACAGGGCGTTGGCGATGCAGCGGGCCGGGTCGTCGGACCAGTCCACGATGTCGATCTTCTCGTCGTGCAGCTCGCTCATCACCGCGCGCACCCGGGAGCCCATCTCGCCGATGCAGGCGCCCTTGGCGTTGATCCCGCCCTGGGTGGCGCGCACGGCGATCTTGGTGCGGTGCCCGGCCTCGCGGGCCACGGCCATGATCTCGACGGAGCCGTCGGCGATCTCCGGCACCTCCATCTCGAAGAGCCGGCGCACGAGATCGGGGTGGGAGCGGGACAGCGTGATGGACGGGCCCTTCATGCCGCGCTTGACCTCCACCACGAAGGCCCGGATCCGGGACCCGTGCAGGTACTTCTCGCCCGGGGACTGCTCGTGCGGGGGCAGCACGCCCTCCACGGTGCCGAGGTCGACCTGCACCATGTGCGGATTGTGGCCCTGCTGGATCTGCCCGGACACGATCTCGCCCTCGCGGCCCTTGAAGTGGCCCAGCACGGCGTCGTCCTCGACGTCGCGCAGGCGCTGCAGGATGACCTGGCGGGCCGTGGAGGCCGCGATCCGTCCGAAGCCGGCCGGGGTGTCGTCGAACTCCCCGATCGCCTCACCGTCCTCGTCGAGCTCGGGGGCCCAGATGGTCACGTGCCCGCTCCGGCGCTCGATCTCGGCGCGGGCGCCCGGCAGCGCCCGGGGCTCTTCTGGTAGGCCAGCAGGAGGGCCTGCTCGATCGTGGGGATGAGCAGGTCCACGGGGATGTCGCGCTCACGCTCCAGCAGTCGGAGGGTGCTCATATCGATGTCCATGTCCGGCCTTCCTCACGTGTCGACCCCGGGGACGAAACAGCGCGCCGTCGGTGAGGACGGAGCGCTGCCACGGGTCGTGTTCGCACACTCGTTCGTTGTACTCGGTTGTCGTCGCACTGCGGACCGCGGCGCCGGTGGGCGCCGCGGCGTCAACGGCACATCTTACACTCGCCCCGGGGTGCTCCGGGGCGCTCAGTCCGTGAACTCGACCTCCACCTTGGCCCGGCGCACGCGGTCGAACGACCACCGCTCCGGGTCGAGCAGCCTGGCGGGCATGCCCTTCTTCGCCTGGTGGCTGCGCTGCAGGACCACCCCGTCCTGCGCCACCTCCAGCAGCCGGGCGGTGAACTTCTCCCCCTCCACGGGGGTGACGCGCACCAGCCGCCCGATCGAGCGCCGCCAGTGCCGGGGCTCGGTGAGCTCCCGGGTGGCACCCGGGGAGGAGACCTCCAGCTCGTAGGCGGACCCGGGCACGGGGTCGTCCCGGTCCAGGGCGTCGGAGACCGCGCGGGCCACCTCGGCGATGCGGTCGATGTCCACGCTGTCGGTGCGGTCCTCGGGCAGGTCGACGAGCACCTGCAGCACCAGCCGGTGCCGCTCGGCTTCAGGGCGACGTCCTCCAGGACCAGGCCCGTCTCCTCCACGACCGGTCCGATCAGATCGGTCAGCCGCCGGCGGTCGTCGGGTCCGGTGCTGCTCTGCTCGCTCACGGGGATCTCCTGGTGCTCTCGGGTCGGGCGGGGTCGCTCCAGCAGATCCTATGATGAACCGGGACCCCGCCCTCTCCTCTCCCCCGTCCAGGAGCCCCCGGTGACCGATCCCCGCACGCCCGCCCGCCGGGTGCTCCCGCCGCTGCCGACGGTGCTGCTGACGGTGCTGGTGGTGCTCCTCGCCGCGCTCGGCGGCTGGCGGCTCGGCGCGGCGCGGCCCGTGCCCCCGGACGAGGTGGCCCGGGCGGACGCGTGGTCGCGCACGGAGACGCTGCTGAGGCACCCGTCCCTGGAGGACCTGGAGGAGGGTGCGGCCGTGCGCGCGGACCTGGACCGCCAGCTCGCCGCCCTGGGTCCGGCGCCCGTAACCCGGGCCTCGGCCGCGGCGCGGGCCGCGCACCCCTCCCCCTCGGAGGCCGCCGGGCCCGGAGCGCCGGCGGGCACCGAGGACCTCGCCGGCGCCCTGGCGGGCTCGGCCGCGGCCCTGGCCCGGGACGCCCTGGACGCCGAGGACCCCGCCCTGGCTCGCGTCCTCGGCGCCGCCGCGGCCTCGCGGGCGACCACGGCCGGGCAGCTGGGCGGGGCTGCCGCGGTGCCGCGGCTGTGCGCACCCGGCGCAGACCGCGGTTCCGGGGCGACGACGTCCGCCGCGGCGCCGCTGTGGTCGGCGCTGGACCGGGCCGGCTACGCCCTCGAGGCGCTGGCCGCCCGCACCGGGCCGACCGGCGCACCGGCGGACGCTGCCCTGCGGCAGGCCCGCGCGGACGTGGCGGACCTGCTGGAGGCACCCGTTGCGCGCGGGGTGCTCGCGGCGGAGCCCGGGCTGCGCGCCGGCGCCTACGTCCTGCCGGCCGGCTCTGGGAGGACCCCCGCCGGGGCGCCGGAGCGGCGGCGGGCGACGTGCAGGAGGCCGCCGCGCACGCCCTCGCCCAGGGCGGGCCGGCGACACGCTGCTGGGCGCTCCGAGCGCTGGAGCGGGCCGGCACGCTCCGCGCGGAGGTCAGCGGCAAGGTGGACGCCCTGCCCGGGGTGCTCCCCGACGACCCCTCCGCCGTGCCCGGCGCACCGTGACGCACGGCCGGCGTCGCCCCGGGAGGACCCGGTGACCCGTCGCCGGAGTCCGGGCCGGGCCACGGCCCCGCAGGGCTCGGCCCCGCAGGAACGGGGGCCCGCGGAGCAAGGTCCCCGGATCACGCCCCGCGCAGCACGTCGACGCCCAGCTTGAGGATCAGCAGCGAGACCACGCTGAGGAACACGACGCGGATGAACCGGTTGCCGCGGGCCACCGCGGTGCGTGCCCCGAGGTAGCCGCCCACCATGTTGGACAGGCCCAGCAGGAGTCCCAGGCCCCACAGCACCGAGCCGTGCCCGAAGAAGAACAGCAGGGCGCCCACGTTGGTGGCCAGGTTGACGATCTTCGCCTTCGCGCTCGCGGCCAGGAAGCTGTAGCCCAGCAGGGTGATCATGGCGATCACGAGGAAGGACCCGGTGCCCGGGCCCATCACGCCGTCGTAGAAGCCGATCACCGTGCCGATCACCATCGCGGTCCCGTAGTGCCGGGCCCCGCTGTGGCGCAGCTCGGTGAGCTGGCCGACGGTGGGCTGGGCGACGGTGAACAGCAGCACGGCGACCAGCGCCGCGAGGATGATGGGCCGGAACACCTCCTCGGGCAGGGACGCGGCCAGGGCCGCGCCGCCGAAGCTTCCGGCCAGCGCGACCCCGGCCATGGGCAGGGCCGTGCGCAGGTCCGGGGAGGTGCGGCGGTAGAACGTCAGCGCGCTCGTGGCCGTCCCGAACACGGAGCCCATCTTGTTGGTGGCCAGCGCCTGCACCGGGCTGATGCCGGGGACCATGAGCACCACCGGCAGCTGCAGCAGCCCGCCGCCGCCGACGACGGCGTCGATGAACCCGGCGGCCAGTCCGGCGGCGACCAGCAGGACCACGACGCCGGGGTCCACCTGCTCCAGGCCGGAGGCCCCCAGCCAGCCCTCGAGCTGGTCCACGGGCTCAGCCGCGCACGGCTGCGGAGACCACGGCGGCGACGCCGTCCCGGGCCACGTCCTCGCTGGTGCCGCTCGCGCGGTCCTTGAGCTCCAGCAGGCCGTCCTTGAGCCCGCGGCCGACCACCAGGACGGTGGGCACGCCGAGCAGCTCGGCGTCGCCGAACTTCACGCCCGGGGAGACCTTGGGTCGGTCGTCGAAGAGCACCTCGATGCCCTCGGCCTCGAGCTCGGCCACGATCCGCTCGGCCTCCTCGAGCACCTCGGGGCCCTTGCCGGTGGCGACCACGTGCACGTCGGCCGGGGCGACCTGACGGGGCCAGAGCAGTCCCTTGTCGTCGTGGTAGGCCTCGGCCAGGGCGGCCACCGCCCGGGTCACGCCGACCCCGTAGGAGCCCATGGTCACGGTGACGAGCTTGCCGTTGCGGTCCAGGACCTTCAGCCCGAGGGCCTCGGCGTACTTGCGGCCCAGCTGGAAGATGTGGCCCATCTCGATGCCGCGGGCCGCCTCGAGCGGCCCGGAGCCGTCCGGGGCGGGATCGCCGGCCCGGACCTCGGCGCACTCCAGGACGCCGTCCCAGGCGAAGTCCCGCCCGGCCGTGAGGTCGTAGACGTGCTTGCCGGCCACGTTCGCCCCGGTGATCCAGCGGGTGCCTCGGACCACCCGCGGGTCGACGAAGAAGGGGATCCCGGTCGAGGACCGCTCGCCGAGCACGGCCTGGTCGAGGCTCATGCCCGGGCCGATGTAGCCCTTCACCAGCAGCGGGCAGGTGCGCAGGTCCTCGTCGGTGGCTTGCTCCACCAGCACCTCCCCGGAGACCTCCAGGGCGGCGCCGACGCCGGCCTCGATGCGCTTGAGGTCCACGGCGCGGTCCCCGGGCAGGCCGACCGCCACGAGCCGGCGCTCGCCGTCGGGCAGGACGACGGCCAGCACCACGTTCTTGAGCGTGTCCGCGGCGGACCAGGGTCCCTCTTCGCGCGGGTGCAGCTCGTTCGAGCGCTCCACGAGCGTGTCGATGGTGGGGCTGGCCGGGGTGTCGAGCACGCGCGCCTCGGGGGCGGCGTCGACGTCGCGCTCGGGCGGCACCACCGTGGTGACCGCCTCGACGTTGGCCGCGTAGCCCCCGGCCGAGCGCACGAAGGTGTCCTCCCCGATCGGGGTGGGGTGCAGGAACTCCTCGGAGCGGGAGCCGCCCATGGCCCCGGACTGCGCCGACACGGCGATCACGGGCAGGCCCAGACGCTCGAAGATCCGGACGTAGGCCTCGCGGTGGCGGGCGTAGGACTCGTCGAGGCCGGCGTCGTCGACGTCGAAGGAGTAGGAGTCCTTCATCACGAACTCGCGTCCGCGCAGCAGGCCGGCGCGCGGCCGGGCCTCGTCCCGGTACTTGGCCTGGATCTGGTAGAGGGTGACCGGGAGGTCCTTGTAGGAGGAGTACAGGTCCTTCACGAGCAGCGTGAACATCTCCTCGTGCGTGGGCGCCAGGAGGTAGTCGGCCTCCTTGCGGTCCTTCAGGCGGAAGAGGTTCTCGCCGTACTCCGTCCACCGGTTGGTGACCTCGTAGGGCTCGCGCGGCAGCAGCGCCGGGAAGTGCACCTCCTGGGCGCCGATCGCGTCCATCTCCTCGCGCACCACCCGTTCCACCTTCGCGAGCACCCGCAGGCCCATCGGCAGCCAGGTGTAGATGCCGGGAGCGGCGCGGCGGATGTAGCCGGCGCGCACGAGCAGCCGGTGGCTGTCCACCTCGGCGTCGACGGGGTCTTCGCGGAGGGTCCGCAGGAACAGGGAGGAGAGGCGCAGCGCCACGTGGGCTCCGTTTCTCCCGGGGATCGCGGCGAGGTGCGGCCGGGTCCGGGGCGTCGAGAGGGGGTGCGGCACCGGCGGCGCCGCGGATTCCGGTCAAATCTACACCCCCGGCGCCGCACCGGACGGCGCGCCCGGTGGGCGCTCAGAGCAGGACGGTCGCGAAGGTCCCGACCCGGCGGAAGCCGACCCGTTCGTAGGTGGCCAGGGCGCGGGTGTTGTAGTCGTTGACGTAGAGGCTGATCACCGGGGTGGTGCGGCGGGCCAGGCGCACCGCGGCGGCCATGCACGGCGCCGCCAGCCCGCGGCCGCGGTGCGCCGGGTCGACCCACACCCCCTGCACCTGGGCGACCCCGCGGGCGACCGAGCCGAGGTCGGCCTTGAACACGACCCGGTCCCGCTCGTCGGTGAGCACGAGGCATCGTCCCGAGCCGACGAGGGCGGCCACCCGGTCCCGGTAGCCGCGGTCCCCGCCGGAGTACGGTGAGTAGCCGACCTCCTCCTCGAACATCGCGGCGCTGGCCGGCAGCACGGCGGGCAGGTCGGCGCTGGTGGCGAACCGGACACCGGGGTGCGGCGCGGGCGCCGGGTCGTGGTCGATCGCCAGCAGGGGCTGCACCGGGCGGACGTCGAAGGGCCGCGGCCACGAGCGCTCGAGCCGGGACCACAGTCCGAGCACCGGTGCGGCCGGGCCGAAGACGGAGGCGTACCGGGCCCCGCCCCGGCGCAGGTGCCCGGCCACGAGGTCGAGACCGGGCTCGTCGAGGGTGATCGGGACGACGTTGGTGCCCGTCCAGCACGCGCCGGTGAGCCGCCCGTCCGGATCCGCCGTGCCGACGACCGGCGGCACCCGGGAACCGCGGCCGCGGCGGTGGGACTCCACGTGGGCGGCCACGAAGGCGTGGGCGACGGGGTCCGCCCCGAGCAGGCGGTCCAGCTCGTCCGGGTCGACCTCCCCCGACGGCACGAGCCGCGGCGCCGTCCTCCGCTGCGTCCTCACCCGTTCGTCACCGTCCCGTCAGCTGACGCTCACCACGGGGCTGCCGGTGGCGCTCTCCCCGTCCCCGTCCGCGTCCATCTCGGCGGCGATGCGGTTGGCCTCCTCGATCAGGGTCTCCACGATGAGGTCCTCGGGGACGGTCTTCACGACCTCGCCCTTGACGAAGATCTGGCCCTTGCCGTTGCCGGAGGCCACCCCGAGATCGGCCTCGCGGGCCTCGCCGGGGCCGTTGACGACGCAGCCCATGACGGCGACGCGCAGCGGGACCGTGAGGCCCTCCAGGCCCGCGGTGACCTCGTCCGCGAGGGTGTAGACGTCCACCTGGGCGCGTCCGCACGAGGGGCAGGAGACGATCTCGAGCTTGCGCGGGCGCAGGCCCAGGGACTGCAGGATCTGGTTGCCCACCTTGACCTCCTCGACCGGGGGCGCGGAGAGCGAGACCCGGATGGTGTCGCCGATGCCCTGGGAGAGCAGGGCGCCGAAGGCGGTGGCGGACTTGATGGTGCCCTGGAACGCCGGGCCGGCCTCGGTCACGCCCAGGTGCAGGGGCCAGTCCCCGCGCTCGGCCAGCAGCTGGTAGGCCCGCACCATGGTGACGGGGTCGTTGTGCTTGACCGAGATCTTGAAGTCGTGGAAGTCGTGCTCCTCGAACAGGGACGCCTCCCACACCGCGGACTCCACGAGCGCCTCCGGGGTGGCCTTCCCGAAGCGGTCCATGATCCGCTGGTCCAGGGAGCCCGCGTTCACCCCGATCCGGATGGACACCCCGGCGGCCTTGGCCTCCCGGGCGATCTGGGCGACCTGGTCGTCGAACTTGCGGATATTGCCGGGGTTCACGCGCACGGCGGCGCACCCGGCCTCGATGGCCTTATACACGTACTTCGGCTGGAAGTGGATGTCGGCGATCACCGGGATCGGGGACTTCATCGCGATGATCGGCAGGGCGTCGGCGTCGTCCTGCGACGGGCAGGCCACCCGGACGATGTCGCACCCGGCGGCGGTCAGCTCGGCGATCTGCTGCAGGGTCGCGTTGATGTCCGTGGTGGGGGTCGTCGTCATGGACTGCACGCTGACCGGCGAGTCGGAACCGACCCCCACGGACCCGACCCGGATCTGCCGGGTCTTCCGGCGCGGGGACAGGACGGGCTGGGGTGCGGCGGGCATGCCGAGGCTGACCGGGGTCAAGGGTTCCTCCGAGGAGTTCGCGGACAGATGCGGGATCGGTGGCGGGCGGACCCGGTCGCCGGGTCCGTCGTCGCCTCCCATTGTGCCCCATGCCCCCGGGCGCTTCCTGGGCGGTCCCCGGATTCCTCCGTGGCCGAACGGCTCAGAACAGCTGGACGGGCTTCACGATGTCCGCGTAGACCAGCAGGACCGACATCCCGATCATCAGCGCGGCCACGGCGTAGGTCAGCGGGAGCAGCCGTGCCGGGTCGAACGGGCCCGGGTCGGCGCGGCCCAGCAGCCGGGCGGCGCCCCGCCGCAGGCCCTCCCACAGGGCGCCGGCCACGTGCCCTCCGTCCAGCGGCAGGAGGGGCAGCAGGTTGAAGACGAACAGCGCCAGGTTCACCGATCCGACCAGCCCCACCAGGGAGGCGGCCTTGTCCCGCAGCTCGATCTCCTCGTGGGCGGCGATCTCCCCGGAGATGCGGCCGATCCCGACCACGGAGATGGGTCCGTCCGGGTCCCGCGGCGCGTCCGAGAACGCGGCCTGCCCCACCTCGTAGACCCGCTGCGGCAGGTGAAGCACGATCCCGGCGATCTGCTCCAGCCCGTCGAGCACCGCCCCGGGCACCGCGGTGAGCGGCTGCCGGACGGGAACGGCGGTGGGGCTGATCCCGATGAACCCCACGTCCTCGTAGCGGGGCGCGCCGTCGGGTCCCGTCACGGCGGCCCCGGTGTCGTCGACCACCGGGCGGGAGGTGAGGATCGGGGTGAGCACGGTCCGCACCTCCGTGCCGTCGCGCTCGACCACCACGGGGATCCGCTCCCCGGCGCGGTCGCGGACCCGCGCGGTGAGCTCCTCCCACGTGGTCACGGGGGCCCCGGCGACGGCGGTGACGACGTCCCCGGGACGCAGCCCGGCCGCGTTGGCCGGCGCCTCGGGGTCTCCGGCGCGGCACTCGGCCTGCCCGGCGGCCTGCCGCTCGGCGGGCACCACGCACTCCGAGACCCACGCGACCGTCGTGGTCGGCGTCGCGGTGCCGAGCCCGGTGAGCAGCACGGCGAGGCACACGGTGCCCAGCAGCAGGTTCATCACGGGCCCGCCGAGCATGATCACGATCCGCTTCCACACGGGCAGGCGGTAGAAGACGCGGTCCTCGTCCCCGGGGGCCAGCTGCACGGCGGAGGCGCTGCGGGCCTCGGCGGCGAGCTGCTGGAGCACCCCGGTGCCGGCGGTCCGCGCCGTGCTCCCCGACCGGGCGGGCGGATACATCCCGACCATGGAGATGTAGCCGCCCAGCGGCACGGCCTTGAGCCCGTACTCGGTCTCCCCGCGGCGACGCGAGAACACGGTGCGGCCGAAGCCGACCATGTACTGGGTGACCCGCACGCCGAAGAGCTTGGCGGGGACCAGGTGGCCGAGCTCGTGCAGGGCGATCGAGGCCGCGATGGCCACGGCGGCGAGCAGCACGCCCACGAGGAACAGGACCACGCCCATCCGGGGACCTCCGGGGATCGTCGGGTCGTCCCCGGCGGTCGCCGGGGACGGCAGGGGCCGCGCGTGCGCGGCGAGGACCAGTGTGCACCACGATCCTGGACGCAGGGTGTCACGCTCCCGCGCACGACGACGGCCGGCCGCCTCCGGGGAGGGACCGGCCGTCGCGGGCACCGCTGCGGCGCCGGGGCGTCAGCGGCGCAGGATGCGCCGCGCCAGCCGGTTGCCCACCAGCTGGACCAGCTGCACGAGGACGACGATCACGGCGACCGCCGCCCACGTGACCTCGTCGTTGAACCGCTGGTAGCCCAGGCGCAGGGCGAAGTCGCCCAGTCCCCCGGCGCCGATGGCCCCGGCCATCGCGGACATGTCCGTGATGCCGATGACCAGGAAGGTGTAGCCGAGCACCAGGGGCCCGAGCGCCTCGGGCAGGATCACGGTGGTGATGATCCTCCCGCGCGAGACGCCCATCGAGCGGGCCGCCTCCACCACCCCGGGGTCCACGCTCATCAGGTTCTGCTCGACGATGCGCGCGACCGCGAACATCGCCCCGATGGTCATCGCGAAGATCGCCGCGTTGGGGCCCAGACGCGTCCCCACGACCTGCTGCGTCAGCGGCCCGAGTGCCGCCAGAAGGATGATGAAGGGGATCGGCCGGACGAAGTTCACGACGAGGTTGAGCCCCTCGTGCACCACGCGGTTCTCCAGGATGTTGCCCCGGCGGGTCACGTAGAGCCCCACGCCCACGAGCATCCCGAGCAGCCCGGCGAGCGCGAGGGTGACGGACACCATGTAGAGGGTCTCCCCGAGCGCGGAGAGCAGCTCGGGACCCAGGACGGACCAGTCGTTCACGCGGCCACCTCTCTCAGGCTCGTGATGCGGGACAGCTCGTCGACCACGGCCTGCACGGCCGCGTCCTCGCCGGTCAGCTCGAAGGTCAGGGACCCGAAGGACTGCTCCTGGAGCACGCTGATCCCGCCGTAGGCGATGGTGAAGCGGACCCCGCGGGCGGCGCCGTCGGAGAGCACACCGCCGATGTCCACGCCGTCGCCGACGTCCACGATCACCAGGCGCCCGCGGTGCGCCCGGCGCAGCCGCTCGACCTCGCGCTCGTCCGGCACCGAGTGCAGGACGGAGGAGACGAAGCGGCGTGCGGTCTCGGTGCGGGGCCGGGCGAAGATGTCCACCGTCGAGCCGTGCTCCACGACCTTGCCGTCCTGCATCACGGCGACGCGGTCGGCGATCGCCCGGACCACGTCCATCTCGTGGGTGATGATCACGATCGTGATGCCCAGCTCCCGGTTGACCCGCTGCAGCACCTGCAGCACCTCCTGGGTGGTCTCCGGGTCGAGGGCGCTGGTCGACTCGTCGGCCAGGAGCAGCTTGGGGCTGGTCGCCAGGGCACGGGCGATGCCCACGCGCTGCTTCTGCCCGCCGGAGAGCTGCTCCGGGTAGTTCCCGGCGCGCGCGGACAGGCCCACGAACTCCAGCAGCTCGGCGACCCGGGCCCGCCGCTTCTCCTTCGGCCAGCCGGCCCGCTTGAGCGGGTACTCGACGTTGCCGGCCACGGTCCGGGACGTGAACAGGTTGAACTGCTGGAAGATCATCCCGATCTCCTGCCGGACGGGCGCGAGCTCGGTCTCCTTGCGCCCGGCGACCTCGAAGCCCTCCACGGTCAGGGACCCCGAGGAGACGGGCTCGAGCCCGTTGATCAGCCGTACCAGGGTGGATTTGCCCGCCCCGGAGTAGCCGATCACGCCGAAGATCTCGCCGCGGTGGACGTCGAGGCTGACGTCGTCGACGGCCAGCACCTCGCGCGCGGCCCGGCCGGAGCCGGTGCGGAAGGACTTCGAGACGTTGCGGAAGGAGACGAGCACCTCGTCCGGGCGCCCGCGTGCGGACGGCCCGGAGGGGACCGCAGCGCTCACTGCCCCTGGTCCTTCAGCTCCTGCTGGTAGCGCGCGGTCAGCTCCTGCAGCTCCTCCGGCTCCAGCTGCAGCGGCACGGCCGTGTCCTTGGTCTCCTCCATCTCGGCGTCGATGACGGACTGCTCGTGGTAGAGGTCCGCCACCTGCCGGAGGGTCTCGTCGTCGGCCAGCTCCTCGGTGGTGGTGAAGAGGTTGACGTAGGCGCGGGAGCCCTCCGCCTCGGGGTCGTCCTGGGCCAGGGCGGACTTCGGGTCGATGTCCGCGCGGGCGAGGAAGTCGTTGTTGATCACCGAACCTGCCACCGAGTCCATGGAGAGCACCGTCTGCTCGGCCGACACGGGGGTGACCCGCACCGTGGAGGCCTCGGTGTCGACGTCGAGCTCGGTCGGGATGAGGGTGTCGCCCTTCAGCTCCACGAGACCGGCCGACTCGAGCACGAGCAGGGCCCGGGACAGGTTCACGGCGTCGTTCGGGACGGCGATCTCGTCGCCCTTCTGGAACTGGTCCACGGAGTCGTACTCGTTGGAGTACAGGCCCAGCGGGTAGATCGACGTCGAGCCGATCGGGGTGATGGAGCCCCCGGCGGAGTTGTTGTAGTCGGCGAGGAAGGGAACGTGCTGGAACCAGGTCATGTCCACGTCGCCGGACTCGGTGGCCGGGTTGGGCTGGTTGTAGTCCGAGAAGTCGACGTACTCGACGGTGATGCCCTGTTCCTCGGCCAGCCGCTTGAGAGCGTCGTGCGTCGGGTGCGAGCCGACGACGCCGATGCTCACCTTGCCGTCGGCCAGGGCGCCCTCGCCGGCCTGGTCGGAGCCGCCGCAGGCGGTGAGGGTGAGGCCGAGGGTGGTGGCCAGGGCGAGGAAGGTGAGGCGCTGCGATCGCATGTCGTGCCTTTCCGTGGGTCCAGGAGGTCGGGAGTCTCCACCAGTCCCACCAGGACCGACGGCCACGGTCGAGGGCACGCCGGAGGGCGCGTCCGCGGTCGAACCGTACTTGCCGCCGGCCCACGATGGCCGGTGCCGGATGGTTCACCTGGGGCACCCCACTACGGGAGAGGGTTGCCGCCCAGCAAGCCAGGGCTGCGCGCTGGGACTCGTCATCCGCCCGACAGACTAGCACGTGCGCCGGGTCCGGCCCGGTCAGCGGGCGAGGACCTCCTGCGCCCGCCGCCGGGCCCAGCGCTCGGCCTCCAGGACGGCGCCGAGGTCCAGGACGCCGCCGTCCTGGTGCTCGCCCAGCACCGTCTCCACCGTGTCCACGATCGCCGGGAACCGGATCCGCCCGTCGTGGAAGGCGTGCACCGCCTCCTCGTTGGCGGCGTTGAACACCGCCGGGTGGGTGCCCCCGCGCTCCCCCGCGGCCTTGATGAGCTCGACGGCGGGGAACGCGTCCCGGTCCAGCGGCTCGAAGGTCCACTCGGTGGCGCGGGTCCAGTCGCACGCGGCGGCGGCGCCGGGCACCCGGTGCGGCCAGGCGAGACCGAGGGCGATGGGCAGGCGCATGTCCGGCGGCGAGGCCTGCGCCAGCGTCGACCCGTCCACGAACTGGACCATGGAGTGCACCACCGACTGGGGGTGGACGACCACGTCGATGCGCTCGAGGGGAACGTCGAAGAGCAGGTGGGCCTCGAGCACCTCCAGGGCCTTGTTCACCATGGAGGCCGAGTTGGTGGTGACCATCACGCCCATGTCCCAGGTGGGGTGGCGCAGCGCCTCGCGCGGGGTGACCGCCTCCAGCTCCGCCCGGGTGCGGCCGCGGAACGGCCCGCCCGAGGCCGTCAGGACGAGCCGGTCCACCTCGGCGGCGCTGCCGCCGCGCAGCGCCTGCGCCAGGGCGGAGTGCTCGGAGTCCACCGGGATCAGCGCGTCCGGGCGGCCCGAGGCCGCCGCCGCCTCCTTCACCAGCGCTCCTCCGGCGATCAGCGACTCCTTGTTGGCCAGCGCCAGCCGGTGCCCGGCCCGCAGTGCCGCCAGGGTGGGGGCGAGGCCGATCGAGCCGGTGATCCCGTTGAGCACGAGGTCGGCCTCGGGGTGCGCCGCGGCCGCCGTGGCGGCCTCGGGACCGTGCAGGATCTCGGGCCGGTAGTCCCCGGCGCCGGCGGCCGCGGCGCGCTCGCCGATCCGCCGGGCCAGCTCCTGGGCGTCCTCACCGCTGCCGCTCGTCGCCACCACGGCGGCGCGGGTCTCCACGGCCTGCTCCGCCAGCAGCGGCAGACGGCCCCGGCCGGCCGCGAGGGCCACCACGCGGAACGGCGCCCCGCCGTCGAGCCGGTTCGCCGCGCGCACGACGTCGAGCGCCTGGGTGCCGATCGACCCGGTCGACCCGAGCACGACGATCCGTCGGGGGCCGGCGGCGGCCAGCGCGCGCAGCTCGGGCGTCGGCTCGGGCGTCGGCTCGAAGGTCGGCTCGGGGATCGCTTGGGGGCGGGGCGCGGCGGAGGGGGAGCTCATGGCCCCAGTATCCCCCAGCCCGACCGGCGGCCTGCCGCGGCGGGTCCGGACGGACCGAGGCCCCGGTCACCGTTTCCGGTGGCCGGGGCCTCGGGTTCCGCTGAGGGTGCGGATCAGTGCGTGCGGCCCTTGCGGCCGGTGAGCGCACCGTAGATGAAGAGCACGATGAGCGCTCCCACGACGGCGGTGATGATCGTGCCGATGTCGAACACGGACTCGAGGCTGCCGATGCCGATCAGCGAGCCCAGGAAGCCTCCGAGGAGGGCGCCGATGATGCCGAGCACGATCGTGACGATGATGCCGCCACCCTGGTTGCCCGGCATGATGAGCTTGGCGAGGGCGCCCGCGATGAGACCGAGGACGATCCAGCTGATGATTCCCATGATTGCTCCTTATCCGTCCCGGGAGGGACCTTCATTGTAAGCAACCGGCGAGTTTCCCAGGAATACCCTGGGCCGGCTTCTGCGCTCACCCTACCGGACTGTCAGCCCTCTGTCTTTTCCCGTTCGCGAATTCCAGGTGTGTCGACGGGATCGGCTCCGGCCCGCCCGGAGCCGGACCTTCGGGTGGGCCGGGAGTCCTCCCAGGTCGGAGCGGGGACGCCGTCAGTGCGCGACGGGCTTCTCCGCACCGATGCCTGTGAGCGAACGCACTTCCATCTCGGACTGCTTGACCGGGTCCTCCAGGCGCCGCTCCGTCATGGAACCGATGAAGCCGAGGAGGAAGGACGCCGGGATGGACACGATGCCCGGGTTCTGCAGCGGGAACCAGGCGAAGTCGGCCGTGGGGATCATGGAGGTCTCGGCCCCGGACATCACCGGGGAGAAGACGATCAGGACCACCGAGAGGATCAGGCCGCCGTACATGGACCAGACCGCGCCGCGGGTGGTGAACCGCCGCCAGTACAGCGAGTACAGGATGGTCGGCAGGTTCGCCGAGGCCGCCACGGCGAAGGCGAGCGCCACGAGGAACGCGACGTTCTGGCCCTGCGCCCCGATCCCGCCCGCGATGGAGACGATGCCGATGACCACCACGGTGGTCTTGGCGACGCGCAGCTCCTGGCGGGGGTCGGAGTTCCCCTTCTTGATCACGCTGGTGTAGATGTCGTGGGCGAACGAGGCCGAGGCCGTGATGGCCAGGCCGGCGACGACCGCGAGGATCGTGGCGAACGCCACGGCGGCGATGATGCCCATGAGCAGCGAGCCGCCTAGCTCGAAGGCCAGCAGCGGGGCCGCGGAGTTCACGCCGCCCGGGGCCGCCTGGATCCGCTCGGCGCCGATGAGGGCCGCCGCGCCGAAGCCCAGGACGAGGGTGAAGAGGTAGAACAGGCCGATCAGCCCGATCGCCCAGACCACCGAGGTGCGGGCCTCCTTGGCGGTGGGCACGGTGTAGAAGCGCATCAGCACGTGGGGCAGGCCGGCGGCGCCGAAGACCAGGGCCAGCCCCAGGGAGATGAAGTCCAGCTTGCTGGTCTCGCTGACCCCGTAGCGCAGACCCGGCTCGAGGATCGCGGGGTTGCCGGAGACGGCGACCGCGTCGCCCAGCAGGGAGGAGAGGTTGAAGCCGTAGAGCGCCAGGATCCAGACGGTCATCACCGCCACCCCGGAGACGAGGAGCACGGCCTTGATGATCTGCACGTAGGTGGTGCCCTTCATCCCGCCCACGAGCACGTAGACGATCATGAGCACGCCCACGACGACGATGACGAGGGACTGTCCCGTCCGCGAGCTGATGCCCAGCAGCAGGGACACCAGCGCTCCGGCGCCGGCCATCTGGGCCAGCAGGTAGAACGCGGACACCGCGAGGGTGGAGATCGACGCCGCCACGCGCACCGGGCGCTGGCGCAGCCGGAAGGACAGGACGTCGGCCATCGTGAACTTCCCGGTGTTGCGCAGGAGCTCGGCGATGAGCAGCAGAGCCACCAGCCAGGCCACGAGGAAGCCGATGGAGTAGAGGAACCCGTCGTAGCCCTGGACGGCGATCGCGCCGACGATGCCCAGGAAGGACGCCGCCGAGAGGTAGTCGCCGGCGATCGCCAGACCGTTCTGCGTCCCGCTGAACCCGCGGCCGCCGGCGTAGTAGTCGGCCGCCGTGGCCGTGGACTTGGAGGCCCGCAGCACGATCACCATGGTGACGACGACGAAGGCCCCGAAGATGGAGATGTTGATCCAGGGCGTGCCGACCGTTTCCGTGGTGGCGGTCGCCATGGGCGCGAGCGCGGTGGGGAGGTGGTGCATCGGTCAGTTCTCCTGTCCGTGGACGCCGCGGGTGCTCCCGAGGCTGGGCTCGAGGCGCTCCCGGATGGCCGTGGCCTTCGGGTCCAGCTTGCGGTTGGCGAAGGACACGTAGGCGCCCGTGATCGCGAAGGTGGTGACGAACTGGAGCAGCCCCAGGATCACGCCCAGGTTGACGTTGCCGACCACCTGGATGGCGAAGAGCTGCGGGACGTACATGGCGAGCACCACGTACAGCAGGTACCAGACCAGGAAGGCGACGGCGAGCGGGAAGACGAAGCCGCGGTGGGTCTTCCGCAGCTCCTGGAACTCGGGCGACCGCTGGGCCGCGGGGAAGTCGACGTCGGCGACGAGGTCGTCGGCGTCGGTGGGTGGCTGGGTGGACATGGGCTACCTCCTCATGTGATGCGGACCACACTAGGCCGTTGTATGCAGAGGGGCAAGACGAAGCACCGGGAATTCCCAGTTTGGGGCAAGAATGTGACACGGAGAGTGCATTCTGGACGATTCGAGTCCAAGGCTGTATACACAGCCGCCGGAGGCGGTCGGGTCAGCGCAGCGCCAGCAGGAGCTGGACCGCGCGGTCCAGGAAGGCGTCCACCTGCTGCTCCTCGTAGCTGCGCTCGCCGTGCGCGGGCGGGAAGACGGCCCCGCGCAGCTCGGCCGGGTCCAGCGGGCCGGAGTCCGTCAGCCGGGCGCCGAGGCGCTCGCACAGGACGTCGACGTGGGCGGCGGAGTAGCCCTGCGCCCGGGACCGCCGGGGGTGCCGGAAGCGCTGGGCGCGCGGCCGCTCGATCCGCCCGCGCAGCAGTACGGTCAGGGCCTCGACGTGCTGCTGCCAGGCCTCGGGCCCGCGCAGGCACAGGACCTGCTCGCGCTCGGCGGCGGCGAGGGCGTCCTCGGCGGTGTCCAGGACCTCGTCGACGGCCTCCGGCCGGTAGCCGCCCCGCGCCCCGGAGAACACGGTCGCGCGCACGTGCGTGCTGAGCAGCGGGGCGCGCCCCTCCAGCGGGGAGGGACCGGGCCCCTCCAGGGCCTCCCGCACACGCGCGAGGAAGGCGTCCACCTCGGCGACGTCGTAGCCCTGGGCGCCCTCGGGGCAGCGCGGGATGCGGGGACTCGGGAAGCGGGCTGCGGAGTGCTCGGCGGCCATGGGCGGGTGGTCCTGGGCGGCCCGGTCAGGCGCCCGTGGCGAACAGCGCGAAGAGCAGGTATCCGGCGGGGACGGCGAAGAGGATGGAGTCGATCCGGTCCATCACGCCCCCGTGACCGGGCAGCAGCGTGCCCATGTCCTTGATCCCCAGCTCGCGCTTGACCATGGACTCGGAGAAGTCGCCGAGGGTGGCGGCCAGCACGAGGGCCACGGCCAGGACGGCGCCCTGCCACCAGGCGTGGTCGAGCAGCAGCACGGCGCACAGGATGCCGATCAGCACGGAGCCGCCCAGTGAGCCGGCGAAGCCCTCCCAGGACTTCTTCGGGCTGATCCTCGGGGCCATGGGGTGGCGGCCCCAGACCACCCCCACGGCGTAGCCGCACGTGTCCGAGCCGACGGCCAGCAGGATGACGGTGAGCACCTTCAGGGCCCCGGCGTCCGTGTGGTAAAGCAGCAGGGCGATGCTGAGCAGGAACCCGACCCAGACGAGGGCGAAGACCGAGCCCATGATGGACAGGATCATCCCGTTCCGGTCGCCCAGCGCCCGCCACACGATCACCAGGGTCAGGCCCACGACCACGGCCATCATGAGGGCCTCTCCCCCGCCGGCGAACGCGGCGAGGGGCATGAGCACCCCGGCGGTGACCGCCGGGACGCGCGGGATGGAGATGCCGCGGTAGCGCAGCGACCGCCCGACCTCCCAGACCCCGATCCCGGCGGCCGCGCCGGCGAGCAGGGCGAGCACGACGGGCTGGACGAACAGGCCCACGAGCAGGGTCCCGATGAGCACCACGGCGACGCCCACGGCGGCCGGCAGGTTCCGTCCGGCACGGGAGGGAGCGGTGTGCCGCCGCTCCCGGCGGCCCGGCGCCGCCGCCGCGTCCCGGGTGCCGGGGGCACGAGAGGGGAAGGCCTCCCCGGCGGGTCCCGGGGAAGCCTTCAGCTCCTGGTGCGGGCGTCGCGGGTCCGGCATCAGACCTGCAACAGCTCCGCTTCCTTGTTCTTAAGCATCTCGTCGATCTGCTCGATGTGCTTCTTCGTCACGGCGTCGAGGTCCTTCTCGGCGCGCTTGCCCTCGTCCTCGCCGATGTCGCCGTCCTTGACGGTCTTCTCGATCTGGTCCTTGGCGTGCCGGCGGATGTTGCGCACCGACACCCGGGCCTCCTCGGCCTTGTGCCCGACGATCTTCACGTACTCCTTGCGGCGCTCCTGGGTCAGCTCCGGCATGACCACCCGGATGACGTTGCCGTCGTTGGCCGGGTTGGCGCCGATGTCCGAGTTGCGCAGCGCCTTCTCGATGTCGGTCAGGGCCGAGCGGTCGTAGGGGGTGATGAGCAGGGTGCGGGCCTCGGGGTTCTGGAAGGAGGCGAGCTGCTGCAGGGGGGTGGGCGTGCCGTAGTACTCGACGAGGACGCTGGAGAAGAGGGAGGGGTTGGCCCGGCCCGTGCGGATGCCGGCGAAGTCCTCCTTGGCGCCGTCCACGGCCTTGCCCATCTTGGTCTTCGCTTCGGACAGGATGTCTGAGATCACGTAGGAGCTCCTTCGTCGGGTCGCACGGAGTCCTCCGCGCGGGGTCGGTTCCGCCGGGGACGGCGCCGCAGGCGCCCGTCCCGGGCATGCTGGCCCCAGTCTAGCGCCGGGCCGCCGGGGGCCGGATCAGGCGGTGACCAGGGTGCCGATCTGCTCCCCGAGGAGCGCGCGGGTGACGTTGCCCTCCCCCTGCATGCCGAACACGCGCATCGTCACGTCGTTGTCGCGGCACAGGCTGAAGGCCGTCTGGTCCATCACGCGGATGTCGCGGGCCAGGGCCTCGTCGTAGGTCAGCGCGGACAGCCGCTGGGCGTCCGGGTTCGTGCGCGGGTCGGCCGTGTAGACGCCGTCGACCCCGTTCTTGGCCATCAGCACCTCGTCCGCGTGCACCTCGAGGGCGCGCTGGGCGGCGACGGTGTCGGTGGAGAAGTAGGGCAGCCCGGCCCCGGCGCCGAAGATCACGACGCGGTCCTTCTCCATGTGGCGGATGGCGCGCCGCGGGATGTACGCCTCGGCGACCTGCTCCATCTTGATCGCGGACTGCACCCGCGTGTCGACCCCGCACTGCTCGAGGAAGTCCTGCAGGGCCAGGCAGTTCATGACGGTGCCGAGCATCCCCATGTAGTCGGCCCGGGAGCGGTCCATGCCGGCCTGGGAGAGCTCCGCGCCGCGGAAGAAGTTGCCGCCGCCGACGACGATGGCGGTCTCCACCCGGCCGACCGTCGCCGCGATCTGCTCGGCGATGTCGCGGATCACGCGGGTGTCCACGCCGATGGAGCCGCCGCCGAAGACCTCGCCCGAGAGCTTCAGCAGGACCCGGCGCCGCGTGGGGGTGACCCGCGGGCCACGGCTCAGGCGGAGGGCCTCGTCCTGGATCTCGGACGCTGAAGTGGTGGGCATGGTTCCTCCCGGCGACGACGGTGCTGCTGGACGGGCACGGTCCCGCGAGGGTGGGGTGGAGCGGGCCCGGGCCTCCCTCAGCATACAGAACACCCGGCTCGCCCTCCGCCGGCACCGGCGGTCACCGGGGCATCGCCGCAGGTGGGAGCGAGTATGACGAAGGGAGGCGACCCTGCGGTGCAGGGTCGCCTCCCTCCGGCGGGACGCCGTGGCGCCCGGACGGGCCCGGTCAGGCGCCGACGCGGAAGCGGGCGAAGGCCGTGGCGGTCGCACCGGCCTCCTCGAGCACCTTGCCGACGGTCTTCTTGGAGTCCTTGGCGAAGTCCTGGTCGAGCAGGACGACGTCCTTGTAGTAGCCCTTCAGGCGGCCGTTGATGATGTTCGGGAGGATCTTCTCCGGCTTGCCCTCGGCGCGGGCGGTCTCCTCGGCCACGCGCTTCTCCGACTCGACGGTCGCGGCGGGCACGTCCTCCTCGGAGAGGAAGGTCGGGGACATCGCGGCGATGTGCACGGCCACGTCGTGGGCGACCTGGTCCGCCTGGGCGCCGGAGGCGGCCAGCAGCACGCCGACCTGGGCCGGGAGGTCCTTGGAGGTCTTGTGCAGGTACACGGCCACGTTCTCGCCCTCGACGCGGGCGAGGCGGCGGACGACGACCTTCTCGCCGAGCAGCGCACCGGTCTCGGTGACCAGCTCGGAGACGGCCTTGCCGTCGGCCTGGGCCTCCATGAGCTCCTCGAGGGAGTTCGCGTCGGCGGCGACGGCGGCCTCGAGGACCTTGTTGCCGAACTCGACGAACGGGGCGGACTTGGCCACGAAGTCGGTCTCGGAGTTGACCTCGACCAGGTAGCCCACGTTGCCCTCGACGCGCGCGGCCACGAGGCCCTCGGCCGTGGCGCGGCCCTCGCGCTTGGTGACGCCCTTCAGGCCCTTGACGCGGATGATCTCCTGGGCCTTCTGCAGGTCGCCGTCGGCCTCGTCGAGGGCCTTCTTGACGTCGAGCATGCCGGCGCCGGTGCGCTCCCGCAGGGCCTTGATCTCAGCGGCGGTGTAGTTCGCCATGTGAACTCCTCACGTAGTCGGTGGTGCCGGCCGGGGCGCGCTGGCGCCCCGGCCGGCGTCCGGTGGAGATGGTGCCCCACCGGGGAAAACGGACGATGAACGGAGACTACTCGGCGGCGGTCTCGGTCTCGGCGGGGGCGACGGCCTCGGTCTCGACGGCGGTCTCGGCCGGCGCCTCGGTGGCCTCGGGGGCGGAGGCCTGCTCGGCGGCGTGCTGCTCGAGCAGCTCGCGCTCCCACTCGGCCATCGGCTCCGCGGCCTGGTCCGCGCCGCCGGACTTCTTGTTGTGGCGCTCCATGAGGCCCTCGGCCACGGCGTCGGCGATCACGCGGGTCAGCAGGTTGACGGAGCGGATCGCGTCGTCGTTGCCCGGGATCGGGAAGGCGACCTCGTCGGGGTCGCAGTTGGTGTCGAGGATCGCGACGACCGGGATGCCCAGCTTCTGGGCCTCGTCCACGGCCAGGTGCTCCTTCTTGGTGTCCACGATCCAGACCAGGGACGGGGCCTTGGTCAGGTTGCGGATGCCGCCGAGGGTGCGCTCCAGCTTCTCCTTCTCGCGGCGCAGGAGCAGCAGCTCCTTCTTGGTGTACTGCGAGCCGGCGACGTCGTCGAAGTCGATCTCCTCGAGCTCCTTCATGCGCTCGATGCGCTTGGAGACCGTGGTGAAGTTGGTGAGCATGCCGCCCAGCCAGCGGTGGTTCACGTAGGGCATCCCCACGCGGGTGGCCTGCTCGGCGATGGCCTCCTGCGCCTGCTTCTTCGTGCCGACGAACAGGATGGTGCCGCCGTGGGCCACGGTGGTCTTGACGGCCTCGTAGGCGCGGTCGATGAAGGACAGCGACTGCTGGAGGTCGATGATGTAGATGCCGTTGCGCTCGGTGAAGATGAAGCGCTTCATCTTCGGGTTCCAGCGGCGGGTCTGGTGGCCGAAGTGCACGCCGCTGTCGAGGAGCTGGCGCATGGTAACGACGGACATGTCGTCTCCTTGTTCTCGTGCGGGAGGGCGTGCGACGACGCCCGGCCCGCGGATACGGTTATCGGCTGCGTCCGGCGGACGAGCCCCTGGCGCAGCGGTGAGCGGAACCGAGGAGGCTCCGCTGCCGGGCCGCCGTACCGCACCCCGCCGGGACGGGGAACGCGGACCGGGGCGGCCGGGCCGGGACAGGAGATCCCGGCGGCGCTGCGCGCGAAGTCAGCTGCTCACCACCGCGCCGTCGGAACCGGCGCGGAGCCGGGTCCGGAGTGGTCACGAGGGCGCGCCGCGAGGCGCGCAGAGAGCACACTGCGGGGTCAACTGTACTACACGGGCCCCGTTGCCCCTGCACACCCCCGGCCGCGCACGGGCTTACACCCGGGGCCGTCCACAAGGCTGCGGGGCGGGCCCCGCGCGCGGCTCCGTCGCCGCCAGGGTGGGGGCATGAGCCCCGTTTCGCCCCGGTTCCGCACGACCCGCCGGCCTCGCCTGCCGATCGCCGTGGTCCTGGCCCTCGTCGCGCTCCTGGCGGGGACACCGCTGCCGGCCTCCGGGGAACGCGGCTGGGCCTGGCCGCTGGTGCCCCGGCCGGCGGTGGTGGGCGACTGGGCCGCCCCGGCGCAGCGCTGGGGCCGGGGGCACCGCGGCGTGGACCTGGCCGCGGCCCCTGGCGCGGCCGTGCGCTCCCCCGCCGACGGCACCGTGAGCTTCGTGGGGTTCGTGGTGGACCGCCCGGTGCTCACGGTCGACCACGGCGGCGGCCTGCGCTCGAGCTTCGAGCCCGTCGAGTCGGCCCTCGTGCGCGGGGACCGGGTCCGCCGCGGGCAGGTGCTGGGCGTGCTGCGCGGGCGCGACCACTGCGGGGTGGCCGCCTGCCTGCACTGGGGCGTGCGCCGGGGCCGGGACTACCTCAATCCGCTGCAGTTCGTCGGTGCCCTGGAGCCCTCGGTCCTGCTGCCCGTTCCCGAGCGGCCGCACGCGGCGGCTCAGCCGTCCTGGCCGCCCTCGTCCTCGCCGCCCGCGTCCTGGACGTCCTCGAGGCCCTGCTCGACCTCCGCGATCCCCTCCTCGGCGCCCTGCTGGACGTCCTCGGCGCCCTGCTCGAGGTCCTGCTGGACCTCCTCCGCGCCCTGCTCGACGTCCTGCTGGATCTCCTCGGCGCCGAGGTCGCAGCCGGTCAGCGCGGCGAGCGCGAGCGCCGCGAGGGACAGGGGTCTCCACAGCCTGCGGCGGGTCATCGGAACATCTCCTCGGTCGGTGGTGCGTGCCTCGCAGCACCAGTGCACCACATCCGGCCGCGGCGCGCACCCGCCCGGAGACAGCGGAGCACCCCTCCCACCGGACGGACACGGTGACAGGGGTGCAGGGGTAGGGCCGGTGGGGCTTGAACCCACGACCGAAGGATTATGAGTCCTCTGCTCTGACCAGCTGAGCTACGGCCCCGCGCCGGGCGGGCCGGCGGCGCAGACCACGTTACCGCACCAGGCGCCCAGCCTGGCCCGCAGCCGGCGCGGCCGCCCGCCGCGGTCGTGCCCGGGATCGGGCTGCCCCCCGCGGTAGATCCGCACGAACGTCTCCAGGGTGCGCGGGAAGCTGTGCTGGGCCACCTTGCGCCGGCTCTCCCGCCCCATCCGGGCCCGCTCCTCGGCGGTCGCCCCGAGCACGAGGCCCAGCTTGCAGGACAGGTCGCGGGCGTCCCCGGGACGGAACAGCCAGCCGTTGACCCCGTCCTCGGCCAGGTGCGGCAGGGCCCGGGCGTCGGCCAGGACGACCGGGCGGGACGCCGACATCGCCTCCAGGGTCACCAGCGACTGCAGTTCGGCAGTGCCCGGCTGGCAGAAGACGTCGGCGCGCAGATAGGCGGCGCGCAGCTCCTCGTCGGGGACGTAGCCCAGGAAGTGCACCCGGTCGCCGACCCCCAGGGCCAGTGCGAGCTTCTCGAGCCCGGCGCGCTGCTCCCCGTCCCCGGCGAGCTCCAGGTGGGCGCCGAGCTCGGCCGGGAGCAGGGACATGGCCTCGATGAGCACGTCCACGTTCTTCTCCACCGCGAGACGGCCGGTGAACAGGACGGTCGGGCGCGCACCGCGGTGCGCCCGCTCCCCGGCGTGGGGCTCGTAGTCGGAGATCCGGATCCCGTTGGACACGGCGAGCACGGTGTCCGGGAAGCCGTTGCGGACCATGGTCTGCACGGCCAGCGGCGTGGGGGCGGTCACCACGTCGCACCGGCCGAGGACGCGCACCATGTCCCGCCAGGAGACCCTGCGGTAGAGGTCGAGGACCCACTGCGGGAACGGCAGGAAGGGTTCCAGGTTCTCCGGCACGAAGTGGTTGGTGCCCACCGTCCGGATGCCCCGGCGCCGGGCCTCGCGCACGAGCAGCCGGCCCAGGATGTAGTGGCACTGGACGTGCACGACGTCGGGGGCCACCTCGTCGAACACCCGGCGGATCTCCCCCGCCACCTGCCACGGGAAGCAGAGCCGGAAGTACGGGTGGGTGAAGGCCCGGTGGGAGCGCAGCCGGTGCTCCACGACGCCGTCGTCCTCGGCGCGTGCGGACGGCCCGCGGCCGGTCCGGGCGCAGACCACGTGCACCCGGTGCCCCTGATCGTGCAGACCCCGGGCGAGCCGGTGCCCGAACTGCGCGGCCCCGTTGACGTCCGGCGGGTACGTCTCGGCGCCCAGCAGCACGGTCAGGGGGCGGTCGGTGGTCCTGGTCTCGGCGCTCAAGCGTGGCTTCCCGGTCGATGGTCGGCTGGTCGGTCAGGTCCTGCGGGTCACGGCCGCGGCCGGCTCGGTGCGCGCCGGTCCCGGTCCGCGAGCTCGGCACGGCGCGCGAGCACCTCCGGGTGGCACTGGGAGAGCACGGCGACCCCGACTATAGCAACGCCTCCCGCCAGTGCCATGAGTACGCCGGTCAGCACGGAGAAGCCGGGGCCGGCCTCGCCGAGGACCAGCAGCCCCAGGAGGACGCCCACCATCGGGTCGATGACCGTGAGACCGGCGATCACCAGGTCCGGGGGTCCGGCGGCGAAGGCGGTCTGCACGAACCACCCGCCCAGGGCCGCGGCCACCACGGCGGCACCGATCGCGAGCCAGTTGACGTCGTCCAGCGGGGTCCCGGCGCTGCCCTGGATCCGGGTGATGGTCAGCCGGACCAGCACGGCCACGAACCCGTAGAGGATCCCGGCGGCCGCCACGTAGAACGTCCCGCCGAGGCCGTGGCGGAACAGCGCCGCGGCGACGCCCAGGACGCAGATGAGGACCACGAGCATGACGACCGCGGTGTGCTCCGCCCATGCCGAGATCCCGTGGGCCGGATCCGTCGCCGCGACCGCACAGGTCACGAAGACCGCGCCCCCGGCGGTGCACAGCCCGATGGCCGCCCAGGTCCTCCGGTTGATCCGCAGCCGCCGGTGGCGGGCGTGCAGCAGAGTGGTGATCACCAGGGCGACGACACCGATGGGCTGGACCACCGTCACGGTGGCGAGGCCCAGGGCCGCCACGTTGAGCGCCGTGCCGAGCCCGAGCAGACCCAGCCCCAGGAGCCAGCGGTGGTTGCCCAGCAGCGCCATCAGCGCTCGCGGGGTCAGCCGGTCGTGCGTGCGGTCCGCCACGGCGCTGCCCTGCTTCTGCGTACCGACGGCCAGGCACACGGCGGAGAGCAGCGCGAGGGCCACGGCCAACCACTGGCTCACCACATCCACCGACCTGTGCTCACGCCCGGAATTCTAGCGAGACCCTCCCGGGGCCGTCCGTGTGACGCGTGGCCGCCGGGTGAACGCACGGCGAAGGCCCGGAAGCCGGTGGCTTCCGGGCCTTCGGCCGGTGTGCGCGCCCACGGGGGGTCCGTGGACGCCGTGGTCACCGGAACAGTCTGCGCAGGAAGACGAGGAACGCGCTGCTCGCCACGGCCAGGACGGTGAGCGGCTGCCAGCGCTCCCCCAGGCCGGACTGACGCGAGCCGGACCGGGTCCCGCCGCCCTGGGCCAGGATGCTCTTGACGTCCTTGGGCGTGGTCCGGACCGTGCGGCTGGTGCGGTCCACGAAGCCCTTGGTCGTGGACTGGATGGTCTCGGCGCGGCCCTGGACGTCGTCACGCAGCGTCTTGAGGTGCTCGCGGCGCAGCTTGAGCCGGTGCCGCAGCTGCTCCTCGGTCGGCGCCGGGGGCTTCTGGCGGGCCGGGTCCTGGGCCGCCTCGCGCTGCTCCTGCTCCTTGCGCTCGCGGGCCAGCTGCTCCTCGCGCTGGACGCGGCCCTCGGTGTAGGCGGAGCCCTCCTTGACCACCCCGAGGTCGTACTTGAGCCCGAAGACGGCCTTGCGCGGGACGAGCGGCAGGGCCTTCTTGATCGTGGCCACTCCGATGAGCGCCGCGATCACCAGGATGATCAGGAACAGCACGCCCAGCAGCAGTGCCGCCAGCCACGCCGGCATCACCTGCGCCAGGCCGGCGATGGCGGCGCCGACGAGCGCGATGGTGGCCAGCAGCAGGAAGACCAGGCCGACGACGACGAAGGCCGCGCCCTTCCCGAGCGTCTTGGCCTTCTCCGTGAGCTCGATCTTCGCGAGCTGCGCCTCGTCCTTGAGCTGCTTGGGCAGCAGGCGGCCGAAGACCTTGACGACATCCAGGATCGACGCCGTCCCGGGGTCGGTGCGCTCCGCCCCCGCTCCCGAGGTGCCGCCCGTGCTGGGGCCTACCGAATGACTCATGCCCGCCTCCGTTGATGATGAGAAAAAGTACGTGGACTGAGCACCAAGCTACCATCGGGCCGCCCGCCGGCGGGCGCGCACGGGGTCGGCAGGCCTCCAGGCCCCGGGCCCGGTCGAGGGGCCCGACCGGTTCCCCGGCCCGGCGGCGCCGAACAGCGCGGAGACCTCTCCGCAGCGCGCCCGTCCGCCGAGGGGCCCACAGCCGCGGGGCCGCGCTGTCCCGCAAAGAGCGGGCATCACAGAAGCCATTCCATGCGGCTGAATGGGAAGTGCGCTGTCTCGTGCTCTTTCGGAAGGAACCCCGCCATGACCGTCATCACCCGCACCGCCCGTACCGCCGCGACCCCGGTGCGCGACGACGTCCTGCGCTCCCTGTCCGCCCGGGGCATCGGCGTCTCCAGCGCGGACGTGCTCTCCGAGGGCCGGGAGTGGTCCGTGGTGGTCTCCGGCCGTCCGGCCGACCTGACGGAGACGGAGGTCCGGATCGCCGTGTGGAACACCGTGCTCAACCACACGGCCGTCCACGGGCTGCCCGAGCCGGTCGACGGGGTCCGGATCCGCCTCGACGGCTGACACGGAGGCGGGGCGTCCTCCGCCGCTGCCGGGCCGGCGCGCCCTACAGTGTGCAGTACGTGCCTCGCCCCCCGCCCCTGCAGGAGTACTCCGTGCGCAAGAAGACCCCCCTCGCCGCCCTGGTCCTCGCCACCGGCCTCGCCCTGACCGCCTGCTCCGACGACGCCGGGGAACCGGGGGACGGGTCGTCCTCCTCCAGCGCCCCGGCCGCGTCGCCGTCCGCATCCGCCACGGCCTCCGAGGCCCCTGAGGCGTCGGAGCCCTCGGAGGAGGCGACCGCCCCGGCCCCCGAGCCGGAACCGACCCAGGTCGGGCCCGCCGACAACCCCCCAGCGGACCCGGCCGCGACGGATCCGCTGGCGGCGTTCACGGGCACGGACGCCGGCGCCCGCTTCGCCGGGGCACTCACCGGCATCGACATCCTGGGCGGGGTCGGCGGGGGGCCCACGGTGCACCGGCTGAGCACGAACCTCTACGACCCCGGGGTCGCCGTGGACCTCTGCGAGAGCTACCGCACGGAGATGGGCATCGACCGCCAGCAGGTCGACGTCGTGGACTCCCTCGGCCAGTACCTCGCCAGCAACAGTGCCGATCCGGCGACCTGCGCCACCGCACCGGGCGCCAACCCCGGCCCCGGGGCGATCCCGGACCAGGACTTCACCTACGACGAGGCCTACGCCGCCTGGCAGTCCGGGATGCCGTACTACGACGCCTTCTGCCTGAACTACACCCCCGTCACCGACGCCGGGGTCTCCCAGTGCGAGGGCATCGAGGCCGGCACCGTCAACGCCGTCACCGGCGAGTACATCGGCGGTTGAGGGGCACGTCTGCTCCGCTTCGTCCCGGACGCGCACGAGGGCCGGGCTCCTGCACCCGCAGCATCAAATTCCGCGGTGAGGAGCCGACATGGCGTTGACCTGGGACAGGGAGGGTGCACCTGTGGTCCAGCGCTCGCCACCACCTGTGTGCTCACGGAAGGGGCGCCGGCGCCTCGTGACGGCCTCCGGCCGACGCGTGTGGCCCGTTTCCCGCCCGGGGAGGCCGGCCTCCACGCCCCTTGGTTCCGACCACGGCGGTATGGCGGCCGCTTCCTGCGGGAGGCGGCGGGGAGGCATGCGGCAGTTCACGGGCCGGGTTGCCGCCGAACGTCGTGGACGGCGGGATCTCCGTGCCCTTCATGACGAACGAATCGGCCTCGACCAGCGCGCCGTCCGCAACCGTGGCGCCGTAGTGGACGAAGGAGTTTGCTCCGAGGGTGCACCGCGCGCCGACCGTTGTCGGTTCGACCTTGAAGGCCCCGTCCTCCATGGAGTGGCACTGCACGATCGAAAGGACGTTCAGCGTGCAGTCGTCTCCGACGCTGACAAGCGTCCGTTCGGGGATGTAGCAGCCGTCGTCCAGAACGCGCCGGCCCATCCGAACGCCCAGCAGACGCCAGATGATCGGCTTGAACGGCGTGCCGTTGAACGCCTCCAGATAGGCCCTGGAGCTGAGCTTCCAGAAACGCTCCGTGCGCCAGAAGGGCACGTCGTAGATCGAGCAGAATACCGGCTGAAGTCGACGGAAGCCGAGCGAGGCACGCTCGGCCAGCAGGAAGTAGGCGACACTGAACACCTGCATCCCCAGGAACGCCGCGGTGACCGCAAAGACGTCGTAGACGCTGTGAAAGGCGATCGCATAGGAGGCGAACAGCAATCCTGCCGCGGCATAGAACCACGTCCGCAGGAGGAAGAGAAGGATCGTCACAGCGTTGTGGCGGTTCTTGGCCCGAAGCCGCGCCCGTAGCTCGGACCCGCTCGCCTGCGCCTTGAACTCGACATCCCGGCGAACCGTGCGGGGGATCTCGAAGGCCGGGGATCCCAGTAGTCCGACACCCTCGCGGCGAGCGCCGTCCACGGGCACCATCACCTTGGTGGCGAAGAGGCAGTTGTCGCCGGTCGTGGCGGTGGACGGGTAGTAGATGTTGTTGCCCAAGAAACTCCGGGCGCCGATGGTCACGGGCGAGACGGTGAACGAGCTGCTGGAGAAGTCCGCGTTCATGATCGCCAGTCCATCGGCGACCATCGTCCCGCTCCCGGTGGTGACCAGGTACGGGTTGTCCTGTTTCGTGGCCAGCCCGAAGTTGGAGCCTGTCTGCACGAGGCCGGGCTGCTTGTATCCCAGCAGGCGCACGTAGTGGACGACCAGTGAGCTGTCCCCCGTCAGCCGCATGAAGAACTGCACGTTGGTCATCCGATCTATCGCTCGCTGCACCGCGTAGCGCCAGCCGTACAGGGGATAGATGAGCCCCGGCGTGAGGCACAGGTTCAGGACCCGTGGGATGACCGCCAGAGCGATGGCGGCGAGCAGGAGCCCGAGCACTAGCAGGAGCAGCGCGAAGCCGAGAAGTTGGGCGTAGAACCACGGCTCTGTGTGGTCGAGGTGCCCGAGCCGGAGGTAGAAGGGGATCAGGAGCCCCAGCACGGCGAGGCCGAGACCGGGCGTCAATACCAGCCGATAGAGAATGGTGAGGATGCTGTAGACGACACGACGGCGCATACCGCAGTCCGTCGGCGCGACAGTCCGGAAGTCCGAGTCGGTGACCTGAGCAGGCGACCCGTGCCACCGCTGCCCGGAAGGCACCACTTGGAGGACGTGCAAAGAAGAGGCGTGCCCCAGCTGGGCACCGTCACCCAGGGCTGTGTGGATCTCCAGGACCGACCCTTCCCCGACCAGGGCATCACGCCCGAGGCGGACGGTGCCGGTCTGGATCATGCCGTCGTGCGCCCGGTAGCAGCTGATCAGCGCGTCCTTCCGCACCACGGCATCATCACCGATCGTCAGCAGGTCGGTGCACACCGGCACGTAGCGGGAGAAGATCGCCGTGCGTCGGCCGATCTTGGCTCCCAGCGCCCTCAGGTAGAGGGGATAGACAGGGGTGCCGATGAACATCTGCATGGGAGTCGCGCGAATGATGTTCTTGACCAGCCAGAACCTGAAGTAGTCGAGGCTCCACACCGGTATCTCCCGGACAGTCCAGCGCCCGACGAGCAACCACTTGGCCGCGATCGGGAACACGCACCACCCGATGAGGGTCAGGGCGCCGAAGACGAAGGCGCGCCAGAGTACATCCGGGAGATCCTGTCCGCTGCTGGTGAAGAGATAACCCTCCAGGAGCACGAGGCTGGCTACGAAGGTGGCCACGAGATAGACCACCGCCTGCAGAGTGCCGCACAGGACGTGGTGCCCGGCGCCGAGGGGCTCCGGACGATCCGTCCTGATCGGCCGGCTCTGCTCCGATACCTGCACGGCAGCGCTGTCGAGCGCACCGGCGAGCGCAGAGATCGTCGGCGCGGTGTAGAGGTCGCGCATCGCCGGCACCGGGACACGGGCGTCCTTGCGCAGACGACCGGTGAACTGCGCCAGCAGCATCGAATTGGCGCCGAGATCGGAGAAGAAGTTCGCGGTCGCCGACACCTTCTCGAGGCGGAGGACGGACGCAAGGGCTGCCGCCAGGACCTCCTCCGTGCGGGACGAAGGAGCAACGTAGGCGCCGTCACAGACCGTCGTGCGGTGCCCGCGCGGCGCCGGGAGGCTCTTCCGGTCCGCCTTGTCACTGGGCAGCATGGGAATGCGGTCAAGCCGTTCGAGGTACGCCGGAACCATATATCCGGGGAGTCGTTCACGCAGATGCCGACGGATGTCCTGGTCGTCGGGTACCTCGGTGTCGTGCCGGACCGTGTAGTACCCGACGAGTTCCACGAACCCGGGTTCCGGCTCGTAGGTGTTGACCACGGCCTGGGCGACCCCGGGAACCCGCAGGAGGACGGACTCGATCTCGCTCAGCTCGATGCGGTAGCCCCGCACCTTCACCTGGGTGTCGATGCGACCGTGGTACTCGATGTCTCCGTCCTCGTTGATTCTGCCCAGGTCCCCCGTCCGGTAGATCCGGCCCGAAGGGTTGTCCGGGATGTCGAGGAAGTCGGGGATGAAGGCTTTGTCCGTGAGATCGTCCCTGTTGACGTACCCTCGCGCGAGACCGACGCCCGCAAGACCGATCTCCCCGAGTTCGCCCCGGGGAAGCACCCTCGCTCCCTCCGGATCCAGGATGACAGCGGAGTAGGTCGGCAGAGGTTCGCCCAGGGTTACCGGCCGGTCAGGGTGAGCGATCGCCATGGTGGCCGTGACCGTCGCCTCCGTGGGGCCGTAGACGTTGAGGAAGCGACGGCCGGGCCGGTGCCAGCGGACGATCAGGTCCCGCGGGCAGGCCTCGCCGGAGACCAGGAGGAAGTCCAGTTCGGGAAGGTCGTCCTCGATGGTCGAGAGCAGAGTCGGGACGCAGCACATCGCCGACACCCGCTTCTCGGCCAGGAAGTCGGCCAGCTCGGGGCCGAGCAGTGCTGTGCCACGAGGCTTAGGGACGAGTGTCGCCCCAGCCATCCACGGAACCCAGATCTCCTCTACGGAGAAATCGAAGGCGATGGTCATGCCCTGGTAGACGCGGTGGTGCGACCGGATGCCGTAGACCTCGGCGGCCACACTGACGAAGTTGCAGATGCTGGCGTGTTCGATGGCAACCCCCTTGGGGCGGCCGGTGGAGCCGGAGGTGTAGATGATGTAGGCGAGGTCTTCCCGATCTCCTGCGCTCGGCTCGAGATCGACCCTGGAGGAGTCGCAGTGGTCGATTCGCTCCTGTTCGCGATCGAGGCACAGGAGAGGTGCGGTGACATCGGACAGGACGGTTTGCAGGCTTGACAGCGTCAGCACCCGTGAGACCTCGGCGTCCTCGATGATGTAGGCGATCCGGTCCGATGGGAATGCCGGGTCTAGGGGCACGTAGGCCGCATGGATCTTCAGCACCGCGAGCATGGCCGTGTAGGCGGGGACGGCGTGGTCGAAGAGCAGCGCGATCCGATCGCCGGGCGCTGCCCCGATCTCGAGGAGGTGGCGAGCCACCCGGTTCGCCCGTGCGTCGAGCTCTGCGTAGCTCAGGCGCATCCCGTCCGCGTCGACGGCGAGGCGGTCTGCATGACCGTCAAGGCGGAGGCGATCACAGACCGCCTCGAAGAGCCGCTCCAATCGGGTCCCACGAAGGCCCTCGACATGGTTCTCCCCCGGGAAGGACGTGAGGACCGGGTGGTCCCGTCCGCACTGGGCCGTCGACGTCTCCGAACCTTGCTGCTCCCGCCTGCTGTCAACACTCGAGCTCATGCGGCCCCCATTTCGAAGCTTTTCAAAATGAGCCGTGCTTCGAGCACGGTTATGCCCGGATCACGACTTTGATTATTCCTGACGACGACTCCGGATTCCCCCACCGGAGCGGTCGGACGGAAGTCAGACTAACTCCGCAGATGCCAACGGCAGAAAGGTCTGCGTCATGTTTCAGCACGTCACAGCGAGGAAGCTTTAAGAAATAATTGCATTCGCAATTTCTTGCCGAACGCTCAGGAGAAATATCGGTAATGTTCGAGGATTCCTGTGCGACACCTTTGCGGATGGCTATGGTCTGGGCCATGCCCGATTTTGTGTCCGCCCGGCCAGTGATTGCCGAACATTCCACTCCACCATCGCGCGCCCCGCCGCATCGACCCCCGCGCGGCCGTGACTGATCCCCCCAACCCCCTCATGACCGGACACCCCGGCCCGCCACGACATCCGTCCGGACCGGCACCCAGCTCTACGCGACCGACGAGCGCTCCGCACGGACGCCGGACGACTCGACGGCCGCCTCGTCCACTTCTCATCAATCGGGAGTCATGCTCATGTCAACCACCATCTTCGAGGACCTCGAGTCGAACGTCCGCAGTTACTGCCGCAACTGGTCCGCCGTCTTCGAGACCGCCCGCGGCTCCCGGCTCCGGGCCGAGGACGGTCAGATCTACCTGGACTTCTTCTCCGGAGCGGGGGCCCTGAACTACGGACACAACGATCCGGACCTCAAGCGGGCACTGATCGACTACCTGGCCGCCGACGGGGTCGTCCATTCGCTGGACACGTACACCGACGCGAAGCGCCGCTTCCTCGTGGCCTTCGAGGAGCAGGTGCTCCGGCCGCGTGGCCTGGACCACAAGGTCCAGTTCACCGGACCCACCGGGACGAACAGCGTCGAGGCCGCCCTGAAACTGGCACGGCTGAACACCGGCCGCACCGGCATCGTGACCTTCACGAACGCCTTCCACGGCATGACCCTGGGGTCCCTGTCCGTCACCGGCAACGCCATGAAACGCAACGGCGCGGGAGTCCCGCTGCCGTTCGTCACCACGGCGCCCTACGACCGCTACCTCGACGATCCGTCGTGGAGCTTCTCCTGGCTGGCCAAGACCTGGGCGGACGCCAGCTCCGGTGTGGAGCGGCCCGCCGCCGTCATTGTGGAGACCGTCCAGGGCGAGGGCGGCCTGAACGCCGCCCGTGCGGAGTGGCTTCGCCGGCTCGAGGCGCTCTGCCGGGCCCACGACGTCCTGCTGATCGTCGACGACGTCCAGGCCGGCTGCGGGCGCACCGGGACCTTCTTCAGCTTCGAGGAGGCCGGCATCACGCCGGACATCGTGTGCCTGTCGAAGTCCATCTCGGGCTACGGGTTGCCCATGGCACTCGTCCTCCTGCGCCCGGAGCTGGACGTGTGGGAACCCGGCCAGCACAACGGGACCTTCCGCGGCAACAACGCCGCCTTCATCACCGGGACTGCCGCTCTGGAGAAGTACTGGGCCGACGGCGGGGCCTTCGAGCGGTCCGTCGCCGAGCGCGGGAGGCAGCTCTCAACCGGCCTCTCGAAGATCGCCGCCCGCGTCGAGGGAGCAACGTGCCGAGGGCGGGGCCTGCTGGCCGGGGTGCACTTCCCCGATCCGGACTTGGCGGAAAGGATCGCCGCGGCCGCCTACGAACGACGCCTGCTCGTCGAGACCTCGGGCCCGCAGTCCGAGGTGCTCAAGACCATGCCGGCCCTGAACATCACCCGGGAAGAGCTCGAAGAAGGCCTCGACATCCTGCTGGAGGCCACGTGTGCCGTGCTCGCCGAGCGCAGGCCGCACGTCCAGGGAACCGTGCGGATCCGGGAGCGGGTGCCGGTGCCGGTGCCGGCAGCTCCTGAGCTCTGAGCCGCACTGCGCTCGCGGGCCCGCGGTCCGTCGTGACGGTCGTCGCAGATCGGGCGGGTGCGGACGGAGAAGCTGTCTGCCGAGTTTCCCGACGCGGTGCTCCGTCCGTCGCGGGGCCGGGCACGACGAAGGCCCTCGTCGGCGTTTCCGCCGACGAGGGCCTTCTGTGCTGCTCCCCCGACTGGACTCGAACCAGTAACCCTTCGATTAACAGTCGAATGCTCTGCCAATTGAGCTACGGGGGACCGTGCACGCACGCGTGCAACGAGCCACTACTGTACCGCCCCGGGCAGGGTTCGACAAATTGCGAGCCCGGCGCGCCGCTCAGTCCTGGCGCAGGCTGCGCCGCTGCATCTCCAGCTCCAGCAGCTCGCGCTGGAGCTGCTGGTAGCGCTCCCGCTGCCCGGCGGGGTCCGTGCGCTGCAGCTCGGCGAGCCGGTCGGACTTGCGCCGGTTGATCTGCAGCTCGAAGAGCCGGTTGAGGATGTCCGCCGTGTAGCGCTCCAGCTGCTGCTGGGTGGTGGCCGGCAGCGGGGTCACGGCGAGCTCGGCGAGGAAGCCGTGCAGCGGTTCGGGCAGGTGCCCGCGCACGGCGTCCACCCACACCTGGCCGCCGGGCACCCCGGCGCCGTCGCCGAGGAGTCCCGCGCGGGCGGCGAGCACGGCGTCGTGCACGGCGCCGTGCACGGGGTAGCGGAAGACGCTGAGGCCGAACTCCTCCCAGTGCCGCTCCAGCATCAGGTCCGGGCACTGGATCGCGGTCTCGAGCGCCTCGCGCTCCATCCGGGCCACCGGTTCGCGCGGATCGGGCAGCTCCACGGCGGGCGGGCCGGAGGTCTCGGGCTCCTGCCGCGGGGGCTCCGCCCGCCCTCCCGGGGGGCGCGGCCGGCGGCGTCGACGGCGCGCTGGACCTCGGCGGGGTCCAGGCCGAGCCAGCCCGCGAGCTGGCGGGCGTAGGCGGGGCGCAGGGAACGGTCCCGGATCCGCGCCACGATGGGCGCGCACGCCCGCATGGCCCGGATCCGGCCCTCGATGGTGTCGAGGTCGTAGTTCTTCAGCGTGGCCCGGATGGCGAACTCGAACAGGGGCCGGCGGTTCTCCACCAGCTCGGCCACGGCGGCGTCGCCGCGGGCCAGCCGCAGGTCGCACGGGTCCATCCCGTGGGGCTCGACCGCCACGTAGGTCTGGGCCACGAACTTCTGGTCCTCCTCGAACGCGCGCAGGGCTGCCTTCTGCCCGGCGGCGTCGCCGTCGAAGGTGAAGACCACCTCGCCCCCGCCGCCGTCGTCGGAGAGGAAGCGGCGGACGATCTTGATGTGCTCGGGGCCGAAGGCGGTGCCGCACGTGGCCACGGCCGTGGTCACCCCGGCCAGGTGGCAGGCCATGACGTCCGTGTAGCCCTCGACGACGACGAGCCGGCGCTGCCTGGCGATCTCCCGCTTGGCGAGGTCGATCCCGTAGAGCACCTGGGACTTCTTGTAGAGCGCCGTCTCGGGGGTGTTGAGGTACTTGGGGCCGGGGTCGTCGTCGTCGAGCTTGCGGGCGCCGAAGCCGATGACCTCGCCGGCGACCGCGCGGATCGGCCACACCAGCCGCCCGCGGAAGCGGTCGTAGAGCCCGCGGTTGCCCTCGGAGAACATCCCGGTGAGCTTGAGCTCCTGGTCGGTGAAGCCGCGCTCGCGCAGGTGCTTGAGCAGGTGGTCCCAGCCGCGCGGGGCGTAGCCCACCCCGTAGCGCTTGGCCGCCTCGCCGTCGAAGCCCCGCTCCCCCAGGAACTGCTGGGCGGGGGCGGCCTGGCGGGTGTAGAGGTGGCGCTGGAAGAACTCGGCGGCGACCTTGTGCGCGTCCAGCAGCCGCTGGCGGCGCCCGACCTCCTCCTTCTTCGGCCCCGAGCCCTGCTCGTAGTGCAGCTCGTAGCCCACGCGGGCGGCGAGCTTCTCCACCGTCTCCGCGAACGTGGTGTGGTCGATGTTCATCAGGAACGCGATGACGTCCCCGGACTCGTCGCAGCCGAAGCAGTGGTAGGTCCCCATCTGCGGCCGGACGTGGAAGGACGGCGAGCGCTCGTCGTGGAAGGGGCACAGGCCCTTCCAGGAGCCGATGCCGGCGCTCTTGAGGGTGACGTAGCCGTCGACGATCTCCTTGATGTCGGTGCGCGCGCGCACCTCGTCGATGTCCTCGCGTCTGATCAGTCCTGCCACGGGAACAGTCTAGGCGCGCCGCCCGACGCGCCCGGCCGGACCCCGGCGGCGGTGCAGTGCCGCCGGGGCCGTTGGTGCGGCCCCGGGCGCGGCGGGGCTCAGCGGGCGGTCTCGCGCAGCTCCTGGCGGGTCTTCGTGCCGGCCAGGGCCAGCCCGCCCAGGCCGCCCACCGCGGCGAAGGCGAAGAAGCCCCAGGGATAGGCCAGCCCGGCGGTCAGCAGTGTCCCGCCGATGATGGGCCCGGAGATCGCCCCGAGCCGGCCCACGCCGGCGGACATGCCCAGGGCCGTGGCGCGCACCCGCGGCGGGTGGTTGGCCGCGGTGAACGCGTAGACGAGCACCTGGGAGGAGAAGACGAAGAAGCCGGTGACGAGGACCAGGGCGTAGATCCCGAGCAGGGGCAGCCGGATCGCCAGCGCCGCCAGCAGCGCCGCCGAGCCGAGGAACCAGACGATGCCCGCCACCCGCGGGGTGATCCGGTCGGCCACCCGGCCGGCGACGGCCAGGCCGAGGATGGCGCCCACGTTGAGGATGAGCAGGAAGCCGAGGGAGTTGCCGAGGTCGTACTCGGCGGCGCGCATGATCTGCGGGAGCCAGGTGTTGAGCCCGTAGACGAGCAGCAGGCCCATGAAGGAGGCCACCCAGATCGCCACGGAGTTGCGGCGCCAGCCCGGGGCCAGCAGCATCCTGGCGCCGGCCTTCTCGGCCTGCTCCTCCGCCGCGGAGCGGTGGGCGATCTCCAGGCCGTAGTGCTCGGCCACCGCGCGGGCCTCGGCGGCGCGGCCCTGCGATGCGAGCCAGGACGGGGACTCGGGCAGGAGGACGACCATCAGCGGCACGAGGACGAGGGCCGGCAGGGCGCCCAGGACGAACATCTCCTGCCAGCCGAACTGGCGGACCACGGCGATGGCGACCGCCGCGGTGAGCACGGCGCCCACGTGGTAGCCGGTCATCACCAGCGTGGTGGCGTTGGCGCCCCGCCCGCGGCGGGCGAACTCCGTGACCATCGCGATGGCGGTGGGCAGGCATCCGCCCAGGCCCAGGCCCGCGAGGAAGCGCAGGAGGCCGAAGACGAGCACGTTCGGGGAGAAGGCCGCGGCGAAGGTCAGCAGGGAGAACAGGACCACGGCGCCGATGAGCATCCTGCGGCGGCCGAGCAGGTCGGTGAGGTAGCCCATCGCGAGGGCGCCGATCATCATGCCCAGGAGCCCGGCGGTGGCCACGGCGGTGCCCTGGGCGGTGGTCATGCCCAGGGCGCCGTTCTCGAGCATGGACGGCAGCACCGCGCCCAGGACCACGGCGTCGAAGCCGTCGAGCAGCACCGCCGTCCAGCACAGCGGCGCCACCCAGGCGCGGGAGCGGAGCACGGGCGCGGGACGCCCGGCGGGGGTGGACGCCGCGTGCGCGGCGGACCCGGGAGAGGAGCTCATGGCGTTCAGACCTTCTGTGAGGAGGAGCACAGGTCCGACGATTCTAGGAAGCGCCCGCCGGGGAGACCCAGCTCACATCCGTTGAACGGGATGCTCGGTGCCGCCGCCGGTGTCACCAGAGAGGCTTGTCCCCCACCCGCCAGTGCGTGCCGCGGATCCGGTCGTGGAGGGCCACGGCGGAGAGGTCGGTGAGGGAGGCGATCTGGTCCACCACGAGCCGCAGCCGGGCCGTCTCCGTCCCCGGACCCTCGCCGATCTCGTGCCAGTCGGCGGCGAAGGCGTGCGAGAGGTAGCGCCCGTCCGAGTCCATGAGCGCGCCCACGAGGATGGAGAGCACCTCCTGCTGGTTGTCGTAGATCGGCTGGGCGTCGCGCACCGTGATGACGTAGGTGGTGGCGATGCCCTTGAGCACCGCGATCTCCACCGCCGTGTCCTGCGGGACGACGAGCTGGGCGTCGTAGCGGGTCAGCGGGTCCTCGCCGTAGATGTCCCGGGTGGCGCCCACCGCGGACATCGCGAAGCGCCCGATGAGCTGGCTCGTCATGTTCTTGAGCCGGGCGAGGTCCTTGCGGGAGCCGTCCATCTCCCGCACCCACAGGGAGGAGTCCTCCAGGCGGGTGAGGGCCGCGTCGAGGACGGCGGGGTCGGCCCCGGGCAGGTACCACCGCCGGGTCATCTCGAGCACCTTGTCCCGCTGGGTGGTGTCGGCCAGCCAGCCCAGCTGCACGTACCCGGAGGCGATCGCGTCCTCGACGTCGTGCACCGAGTAGGAGATGTCGTCGGAGAGATCCATGACCTGGGCCTCCAGGCACTTCGTGCGCGCGGGCGCGCCCTCCCGCAGCCACTCGAACACCGGCAGGTCGTCGGCGTACACCCCGAACTTCGGGGAGCGGGTCCCGTCCGGGCGCAGCGGCGCCTCGTGCGCCTGCCACGGGTACTTGCAGGCGGCGTCGAGCACCGCGCGGGTCAGGTTCAGGCCCGCGGGCGCCCCGGCGTCGTCGAGCACCTTCGGCTCGAGCCGGGTGAGCAGCCGCAGGGTCTGCGCGTTGCCCTCGAAGCCGCCGATGTGCCGGGTCAGCCGGTGCAGGGCCGACTCCCCGTTGTGCCCGAAGGGAGGGTGGCCGAGGTCGTGGGAGAGGCAGGCGGCGTCGACGACGTCGGGGTCGCAGCCGAGCATCCGGCCCAGCTCCCGGCCGATCTGGGCGACCTCCAGGGAGTGGGTCAGGCGGTTGCGCACGAAGTCGTCGGTGTCCGGGGAGACGACCTGCGTCTTGGACGCCAGGCGCCGCAGCCCCGAGGAGTGCAGGATCCGGGCGCGGTCCCGCTCGAAGTCGGAGCGGTACTTGTTGTGGTGGTCCTCCGCCACCCAGCGCGCCACGTCGCGGGCCTCGTAGCCCGGGGCCGGGGAACCGGTGCGGTCGATCTCGATGGACGTGTGGGGCATGCCCGGTCCTTCCTGGTCGGGGAGGGCGGCTCAGCCGCCGGAGACGTCGAGCTCCGCCGCGACCAGGCCCAGCCGCTCGGCGTCGCCCAGTTCGCGGGAGTCCAGCCAGCCCTGCGGCAGGTGCGGCCGCTTGGGCGAGCCGGCCCGTCCGCGCGGCCCCTCCACCGCCGGGCCCGGGTAGCCGAGGGTGAGGTCGAGCTCGGCCAGCAGCTCGCGCAGGGTGGCGAGGTCGGGCACCTGGGCCATCCGCGCCCGCAGCTCCCCGCCCACCGGGTAGCCCTTGAAGTACCAGGCGACGTGCTTGCGGATGTCGCGCAGCCCCTTGGCCTCGTCGCCGAACATCTCGACGAGCAGCTCCGCGTGCCGGTAGATCGTGCGGGCGACCTCGGCGACCCCGGGCCGGAAGCGGTCGGGGCGGCCCTCGAAGGCGGCCTGCAGGTCCCCGAACAGCCAGGGCCGGCCCTGGCAGCCGCGGCCGATGACCACGCCGTCCACTCCGGTCTGCTCGACCATGCGCACGGCGTCCTCGGCGCTCCAGATGTCGCCGTTGCCGAGCACGGGAACGTCGGGCAGGGCCTCGCGCAGCTCGGCGATGGCGCTCCAGTCCGCGGTCCCCGAGTAGTGCTGCTCGAGGGTGCGCCCGTGCAGCGACACGGCCGCGACGCCGAGGTCCCGGGCGATCCGGCCGGCCTCGAGGTGGGTGAGGTGGGCGTCGTCGATGCCCTTGCGCATCTTGACGGTCACGGGGACGTCGCCGCGGGAGGCCTCCTCCACGGCGGTGCGCACGATGGCGGTGAACAGGTCGGTCTTCCAGGGCAGGGCCGACCCGCCGCCGCGCTTGGTGACCTTGGGCACGGGGCAGCCGAAGTTGAGGTCGATGTGGTCGGCGCGGTCCTCCTCCACGACCATGCGCACGGCCCGGCCGACGTGGACGGCGTCCACCCCGTAGATTTGGATGGAGCGGGGGGTCTCGTCCGGGTCGTGGTCGATGATCCGCATGGACTCGGGCCGGCGCTCCACGAGGGCGCGGGCGGTGACCATCTCGGTGACGTAGAGCCCGCCGCCGTACTCCCGGCACAGCCGGCGGAACGCCTTGTTGGTCACCCCGGCCATGGGGGCCAGCACCACGGGCACGTCGATCGTGAGGCCGCCCAGCTGCAGCGGCGGCAGGTCGAGCCGGGCGGGCCCGGGCAGGGTGTCGGTCGGTCGCGTATCCATCACCGGGGAATTCTCTCACGGACGGCCGACGGGCCGGGGCCCCGGGACCGTGGTCCCGGGGCCCGGCCCGTGCCGCAGCAGCTCAGGCCGCGGGCGGCTCCGCGAGGACCACGGTGGTCTCCACGACCGTGGCCGCGCCGGCGGCGAGCAGGTTCTCGACGACGGTGGTCAGCGGCGCCATGGACCCGTCCACCTGGAACTGCACCGGGTGCTGGTGGGCCAGCAGGGCCAGCAGCCGCTCCAGCGCCGGTCCCGCCGCGGCGTCCTCCGGGGTCCAGCCGAGCACCACGTGCGCCGGGGCGTCCTCGGCCGTCCGCCCCGCGTCCGGCTCCGGGCCGCCGCCCGGGGCGGCGTCCAGCTCGACCGGTCGGTAGCTGACGGCGAAGGCCGAGATCCGCCCCCGCTCCCCCGCCGCCACGCCGTTGCGCAGCACCAGGGCCCCGTACGCGTGCGCGGCGTCGGAGAGGAACAGCTGGTTGACCCGCCCGATTGGCAGCTCGGCCGGCCGGTCCCAGGCGTGCACGGAGCGGTAGAACTCCCACAGCGCCCGGGTGAGCTCCACGGAGCCGGTGGCCAGGTCCTCCACGGCCTGGGCCGGCGTGCCGTCGGGGTGCTCGCGCAGCGGCTGCAGCGGCAGCGCCCCGGCTCCGACGCGGACCACCGTGGAGACCTGGACGGGCTCCAGGCCGGCCGCGCGGGCGAACCGCTCCCCCGCCGAGCCGGGCCCGGCCTTGGTGCGCAGCGCCCGCACGCCCGAGGGCGAGTCCGCCGCCTCGGCGCGCAGCCGCTCCAGCAGGGCCCGGCCGATGCCCTCGCCGCGGCGGTCGGGGGCGACCTCGACGTAGACCCACAGCCGCAGGGGGTGCAGCGCCGACTCGTAGACGGTCCCGGCGGCGACCGGCACCCCGGCGTCCTCCGCGACCACGGTCCGCGACCACGGGGTGTCGGCGTCGGGGCGCAGCACGGCGCGGAACGCGGCGGCCTGCGGGGTCTCCGGGTCCGGCCACACCTCCAGCAGCCGCAGGTCGTCGCCGTCCCGCCAGGGGCGCAGGGTGAGCGCGGCGCTCATCAGCGGACGAGCTTCTCGGCGAGGTAGGACTTCACCTGGTCCAGGGCCACGCGCTCCTGGGTCATGGCGTCCCGCTCGCGGATGGTCACGGCCTGGTCCTCGAGGGTGTCGAAGTCCACGGTGATGCAGTACGGGGTGCCGATCTCGTCCTGGCGGCGGTAGCGGCGCCCGATCGCCCCGGAGTCGTCGAAGTCGATGTTCCAGTTCCGGCGCAGCTCGGCGGCCAGGTCCCGGGCCTTCGGCGAGAGCTCCTCGTTGCGGGACAGCGGCAGGACGGCGGCCTTGACCGGGGCCAGCCGCGGGTCCAGCTTCAGCACGGTGCGCTTGTCCACCCCGCCCTTGGAGTTGGGCGCCTCGTCCTCGGTGTAGGCGTCCACCAGGAAGGCCATCATCGAGCGGGTCAGCCCGAAGGAGGGCTCGATCACGTAGGGCACGTAGCGCTCGTTGGTCTGCTGGTCGAAGTAGCTGAGGTCGGCGTTGGAGTGCTGGTTGTGCACGCCGAGGTCGTAGTCGGTGCGGTTGGCCACGCCCATGAGCTCGCCCCACGGGTTGCCCTGGAAGCCGAACCGGTACTCGATGTCGATCGTCCCGGCGGAGTAGTGCGCGCGGTCGTCCTCGGGGACGTCGTAGCGGCGCATGTGGTCGGGGTCGATGCCGAGGTCGGTGAACCAGCTCCAGCACGCCTCGACCCACTCGTCGAACCAGTGCCCGGCCTCGGAGGGGTGGGTGAAGTACTCGATCTCCATCTGCTCGAACTCGCGGGTGCGGAAGATGAAGTTGCCCGGGGTGATCTCGTTGCGGAAGGCCTTGCCGATCTGGCCGATGCCGAACGGCGGCTTCTTGCGCGAGGCGGTGACCACGTTGTTGAAGTTCACGAAGATGCCCTGCGCGGTCTCGGGCCGGAGGTAGTGCAGGCCCTCCTCGTTGTCGACCGGGCCGAGGAAGGTCTTCAGCAGGCCGGAGAACTGCTGGGGCTCGGTCCACTGGCCCTTGGTGCCGCAGTTGGGGCAGGGGATCTCGGCCATCCCGTTCTCCGGGGCACGGCCCTTCTTCTCCTCGAACGCCTCGATCAGGTGGTCCTGGCGGGCGCGCCGGTGGCAGGAGGTGCACTCCACGAGCGGGTCCGTGAAGGTGGCCACGTGCCCGGAGGCCTCCCAGACGGCCTTCGGCAGGATGATCGAGGAGTCGAGGCCCACCATGTCCTCGCGCCCGCGCACGAAGGTCTGCCACCACTCGCGCTTGATGTTCTCCTTGAGCTCGGCGCCGAGGGGCCCGTAGTCCCAGGCGGAGCGGGAGCCGCCGTAGATCTCACCCGCCTGGAACACGAAACCGCGGCGCTTGGCCAGCGAGATGACGTTGTCCAACGTGGACTTGGGGGCCATGGGGATCACTCCAGGTTCTCGCCCGACCGCCGGCTGCGGACGCGCGTGGTGGGTTGCGTAGCCCGGCGGGTCGCCGCCGGGGATGCGGCCGTCGTCGGCCGTCACGGGTCGGGGACGCCGCGGGCGGCGTCCCGACCCAGGGTAGCCAATCGCCGGGACCGTCGCCGACCGGCGGAACGGGGGCGGGTGCCGCTGCGGCCCGCCGGCCGCCAGTACCTGGGACACTGGGGGCATGACGAGCTCCCCGACGCCCCGGCACACCGACGACCTGCCCATCCGCGACGACATGATCCGGCTCGGCCAGGCCCTGAAGCTGGCCAACCTCGCCGAGGACGGCGCCCAGGCCCGCTCCCTCGTGGAGGAGGGGCGGGTGAGCGTCAACGGCGAGGTCGAGACGCGGCGCGGCCGGCAGCTGCACCCGGGCGACGTGGTCTCGACCGGGGACGCCGCCGTCCGGATCACCGCGGGCGGCTGAGCGTCCGGGGTCAGCCCCCCAGGACCACGTGGGTGAGGTACTCCCGCACGTGGCGCAGCTCCTGGGGGCTGATCCCGTGGCCCACCCCGGTGTAGTGCACCTTCATGACGTCGGCGTGCTCGAGCATCCACTCGGCCGTGCTGTCGACGAGGTGCTGCGGAATGACCGGGTCCTGCGGGTCGCGGCCCCAGAACATCGGCAGGGGACGCTCGCGCAGCCGCTCGTCCGCGAAGGCTGTGTGCTCGCCCGGCACCACGAACCCGGACAGGCCCACCACCGCGGCGATCTCCCCGGGCAGGGCGCGCGCCAGCGAGGTGGCCATCGCCATGCCCTGCGAGAAGCCCAGCAGCGTGATGCTGGAGTGCTCCGCGGCGCGCTCGCGCAGCCAGGCGGCCACGGGCGCCACCGCCTCGGCGACGCGCTCGGCGGAGAAGCTGAGGTCGGCCGCGAGCGGGAACCACTGGAAGCCCAGCTGCGCGGGCTGGGGCGCGCGCAGGGAGGCCACGCTGAACTCGCCCGGCAGCTCCGGGACGAGGCCCATCAGGTCGTGCTCGTGCGAGCCGTAGCCGTGCAGCAGCACGAGCAGCGGGGTGCCGGGGCGGGCGGCGGGGTCGGTGCTCCACACGGCGTGCGGGGTGGTCGCGTGCGGGGCGGTTCCGGTCGGGGCGGGGGCGTCGGTCATGGCACCAGTGTGCCACCCGCGGCGCCGCCCGCCCGGGCGCAGGGGCGGGCCAGCACGGTCTCCACGAGCAGCTTCCCCACCTGTGGCGCCTCGATGAGGAACCCGTCGTGCCCGGACGGGGACGTGAGGGTGTGCCGCCGGACGTCCCCGGGCAGGGCGGCGGCCAGGACGTCGGACTCGCGCGGGAGGTACAGGCGGTCGGAGTCGACCGCGGCCACCAGCCACTCGCACGAGGTCACCGACAGGGCCTCCTCCAGCGTGCCGCGGCCGCGGCAGACGTCGTGGGACATGAGCGTCTCGTTGACGGCGAGGTAGCTGTTGGCGTCGAACCGGCCCGCGAGCTTGGAGGCCTGGTGGTCGAGGTAGCTCTCGACCTGGTAGCGCCCGCGGCCCCCGGGGTGGGTGCCGATCACCTGCTCCTCGGCCTGCGGGGTGCGCCCGAACCGGTGGTGCAGCTCGTCGGCGGAGCGGTAGGTGATGTGGGCGATCCGCCGGGCCAGGCCCAGCCCGGTCACCGGGAAGGGCCCGTCGTAGTAGTCCCCGCCCCGGAAGTCCGGGTCCTGGCGGATCGCGAGGTTCTGCGCCTGCCCCCAGGCGAGCTGCTCGGCGCTGGACTGGGGGCACGCGGCGACCACCGCGCAGGCCCGGACCCGCTCCGGGTAGGTCACCGCCCACTCCAGGGCGCGCGCCCCGCCCATGGACCCGCCGATGACCAGGCGCCACGTGTCGATGCCCAGGGCGTCGGCCAGGGCGGCCTCCGCGCGCACGGAGTCCCGCACGGTGACCAGGGGGAAGCGGGAGCCCCAGGGCCGGCGCTCGGGGTCCACCTCGGCCGGGGCCGGGGTGGACGGTCCCGTGGAGCCGTAGCAGCCGCCCACGATGTTGGCGCACACCACGAAGTAGCGGTCGGTGTCGATGGCGGCGCCGGGGCCGACCAGGCCGTCCCACCAGCCGCCGCTCTCGGCGGCGCGGCGCCGCGCCTCCGGGGCCCCGGGCCGGGCCCTCCCGGCGGCGACGTGGGTGTCCCCGGTCAGGGCGTGCTCCACGAGCACCGCGTTGGAGCCGTCCGGGGCGAGCACGCCCCAGGTCTCGTAGGCGATCCGGACCTCCGGCAGCCGGAAGCCGGACTCCAGCTCCAGGGTGCCGATCTCGGCGTGCCGCGGCACGCCGTCCTCGCGCACGTCCGCGCCGGCGCCGCGCAGCACCGTCACGCTCACTCCTGCCCTCCGGCCGCGGCCGCGGCGAAGCCCTGCTCCAGGTCCGCCAGGATGTCCGTGACGTTCTCCAGCCCCACGGACAGGCGCACGAAGCCGGGCTCCACCCCCGCCGCGAGCTGCTCCTCGGGCAGCAGCTGGCTGTGCGTGGTGGACGCGGGATGGATCACCAGGGAGCGGACGTCGCCGATGTTCGCCACGTTGGAGTGCAGCGTCAGGGCGTCCACGAAGGCCGCGCCGGCCGCCCGGCCGCCCTCGAGGACGAACCCGAGGACGGAGCCGGCGCCGCGGGGCGCGTACTTGCGCGCCCGGTCGTGCCAGGGCGAGGACTCCAGCCCCGCCCAGCTCACCGAGCGGACGTCCTCCCGCGCCTCCAGCCAGCGGGCCACCTCCCCGGCGTTGGCCACGTGGCGCTCCATGCGCAGCGACAGCGTCTCGATGCCCTGCTCGATGAGGAAGGCGTTGAACGGGGAGATCGCCGAGCCGAGGTCGCGCAGCAGCTGCACCCGGGCCTTGAGGATGTAGGAGAGGTTGACCCCGAACGCGCCCTCCGCGCCGAGGGCCTGGGCGTAAACGAGCCCGCCGTAGGACTCGTCGGGCTCGTTGAAGCCGGGGAAGCGCTCCGGGTACCGGCCGAAGTCGAAGGCGCCGGAGTCCACGATCACGCCGCCGATCGCGGTGCCGTGCCCGCCCATGAACTTCGTGGCGGAGTGCACCACGATGTCCGCGCCCCAGCGGAACGGCTGGACGAGGTAGGGGGTCGCCACCGTGTTGTCCACGATGAGCGGGACCTCGTGGTCGTGGGCGATCCCGGAGACCGTCTCGATGTCGAGGACGTCGTTGCGCGGGTTCGGGATGGTCTCGGCGTAGAACGCCTTGGTGTTCGGGCGCACGGCCCGCCGCCAGGCCTCCGGGTCGTCCGGGTCGGTCACGAAGGTGGTCTCGATGCCGAGCTTGGGCAGCGTGAACTTGAGGAGGTTGTACGTCCCGCCGTACAGGCTCGGGCTGGCCACCACGTGGTCCCCCGCCCCGGCGAGGTTGAGCACCGCGAACGTCGTGGCCGACTGCCCAGCGCTGAGCATCAGGCGCCCACCCCGCCCTCCAGGGCGCTGATGCGGTTCTCCACGACCTCCGTGGTCGGGTTGCCGATGCGGGTGTAGATGGGTCCCAGCTCCGCGAGCGCGAAGCGGTCCGCAGCGGCCTGGGCGTCGGGGAAGACGAAGGACGTGCTCTGGTGGATGGGCAGGGCGCGGGAGCCGGTCACCGGATCGGGGCGCTGGCCGGCGTGGATCTGCTGGGTCTCGAACGACCAGCCGGCCGGGTGCTCGGGGGTGGGCAGCGCGGTCGCGGTGCGGTCGGCCGTGGAAGCAGTGGACTCGGACATGCCGGGAGACTCCTTGCGGGTGTCAGGGGTCCGGTGTCCGACCGTGGTGGTGCTGCCGTGCGACGGCCGGGCACCGAGGACCCGCGCTTGCTCGCTCGCCGGTCGCGAGGAGCCCGGTCTTCACCCAGGGCACCCCACCGCGGTGGAGGGTTGCCGGCCAGCTAGCTGGGGCTTGGACGCTGGCGCTCATGACCTGGACAGCATTCTCCGGATTCGGGCGACACGGCGTCAAGCCGGGGTGCGGCGAGCGCCCCGCGCACGCGCCGGACGGGCCGGGGAGCACCCCGCCGGGGACCGATTTGGAGACGAAAGTCACACGGTGCCACGATGAGCCCATGAGAGTCGACCACGTGTCCTACGCCTGCCGCCCGGAGGGCCTGACGGCCACCACCGAGCGCATTGCCGACCAGCTCGGGATCGAGCCGGTCAAGGGTGGGGTGCACCCCCGTTTCGGCACCCGCAACATGATCCTTCCGCTCACCAACCACCAGTACGTCGAGGTCGTCGAGGTCCTCGAGCACCCCGCGGCGGAGAAGGCCCCGTTCGGCCGGGCCGTGCGCGCCCGCTCCGAGGCCGGCGGCGGCTGGCTGGGCTGGGTCGTCGAGGTCGACGACCTCGCGCCCTTCGAGCAGCGCCTCGGCCGGCACGCGGTGCCCGGCCACCGGGTCTTCCCCGACGGCCGGTGCCTGGAGTGGCACCAGATCGGCGTCAAGGGCCTGATCGCCGATCCCCAGCTGCCGTTCATGGTGCGCTTCGACTCGGCCCCGGAGATGCACCCGTCCCAGGCGCGGATCACCGACGTGGCCCTCGCCGGGATGTGCATCGCCGGGGCGCCCGAGCGGGTGGCCGAGTGGCTGGGCGCGCCCGTGGAGACCGCGCTCGAGGACCTGGCGGTGGAGTGGCGCTATCCGGAGGGCACGCCCGGGCTGCTCTCGGTGTCCTTCGGCACCCCCGACGGGCTGGTCACGATCTGAGGCGCCGGCCGAGGCGGGCCCGCACGGCGGGCCCGCCTCAGCCGAGCAGCCGGCCGACGCCCAGGAAGCCCACGGCGTCCAGCAGGAAGTGCGCGACGACGAGGGGCATGACCCGCCCGGTGCGCCGGTAGAGCTCGGCGAAGACCAGGCCCATCACCACGTTGCCGAGGAAGGGCCCGATGCCTGGTAGAGGTGGTAGCTGCCGCGGAACAGCGCCGTGACCACCAGCACCACCGGCCAGCGCCAGCCGATGCGGGTGAGCCGGTCGGTCAGGAACGCGACCACCACCACCTCCTCGACCAGGGCGTGGCGCAGCGCGGAGAGCAGCAGCACCGGCACCGTCCACCAGTGCTCGGCCAGCCCGGAGGTCGTCACCTCCGCGGTGAGGCCCAGGGCGCGGCCGGCCGCGTAGAGGGCCAGGGTGCCCAGCCCCATGACGAGGAACAGGACGGTGCCCAGCCCGAGGTCCGGGACCGGCATCCGGGCGTCGAGCCCGATCCGCCGCCGCACCGTGCCCAGCGCGCCGGCGGAGCCGGCGAGCAGGTACAGCGCCAGCAGCACCGGGACCAGGTCCAGGCCGATGCCCGTGAGCTGGCGCAGCAGGTCGATCAGCGGCTGCACGCTCAGCGGCGGGTTCATCGTGGCCTGCGCCTCCGAGAGCGGGCCGCGGGCCAGCTGCTCGGCCAGGGAGAGCACCGCGTAGAGCGCGGAGGCGCCCAGGGAGACCCCCAGCACGAGGACCACCTGCATCCACAGGTCGGCGCGGGTGGAGCCGAAGGCCGGCGGGCGCGGGGCGAGGTGCGCGGGGGTGCTCATGCGGCCATTCTGGCACCGCCCGGGCGGACCGCCGGGTCGCGGGCCCCTCGCCGGCGCCGCGCCCCCGGGCCGGCCAGCGGCGGGCGGGGTGCCTTCCCTAGGATGGGCACATGACAGCTCTTCCCCCGCAGATCCGCCGGCAGCCCGCCGAGCGCACCTTCCACGGCCACCTGTTCTCCGATCCCTACGAGTGGATGCGGGCGAAGGAGTCCCCGGAGGTGCTCGCCCACCTCACCGCGGAGAACGAGTACGCGGAGGCCCGCACGGCCCACCTGGCCGGGCTGCGGGAGTCGATCTTCGGGGAGATCAAGGGCCGCACCCAGGAGACCGACCTGTCGGTGCCGAACCGGCGCGGGGACTGGTGGTACTTCTCCCGCACGGTGGAGGGCGGCGCGCACCAGGTGTTCTGCCGGGTGCCGGCCGCGACCACCGGGGACCTCCTCGCGGACTGGACCCCGCCCGTCGTCGGGCCCGGGACCCCCATGGCGGGCGAGCAGGTGCTGCTCGACGCCAACGCGGAGTCCGCGAAGCACGAGTTCTACTCCCTCGGCAGCTTCGACGTCTCCGAGGACGGGGAGCTGCTGGCCTGGGCCGAGGACGTCACCGGGGACGAGCGCTTCACCCTGCGCGTGCGCGACCTCACCACCGGGGCGCTGCTCGCCGACGAGATCCCCGGCACCTTCTACGGGTCCTTCCTCACCCCCGACGCCCGCGCGGTCTACTACACCGTGGTGGACGAGTCCTGGCGGCCCCACCAGCTGCGCCGCCACGTCCTGGGCACCCCGGTGGCCGAGGACGTCGTGGTCCACGAGGAGGCCGACCCGGGTCTGTGGCTGGGCGCGGGGCTGTCCGCGGACCGGCGCTGGATCGTGGTGGAGGCCATGTGCTCGGAGTTCTCCGAGCAGCTGATCCAGCCGGTGGCGGACCCGCAGGCCCCGCTGCAGGTGGTGCTGCCGCGCACCGACCGGGTGCTCTACGAGGCCGAGCCCTTCCTGCTGGACGGCCGCGAGCAGATCCTGCTGACCCACGACCACGAGGCCCCGAACTCCCGGGTCTCGCTCATGGACCCGGCCGACCTCGGCCGCCCGGTCGCGGAGGTGGACCTGCGCGACGTCGTCCCGGCCTCGGACACCGTGCGGGTCAACGGCTGCGCCGTCACGGCCACGCACCTGGTGGTCTCCGTGCGGGCGGAGACCACGCTGCGGGTGCGGCTGCTGCCCCTCGCGGGCCTCGGCACGGAGGCCCAGGCGGCGGCCGTGGAGCCGGCCTTCGCGGAGCAGCTCTACACCGCCGGAGTGGCCGCCGCCGAGCACGACGCCCCCGTACTGCGGCTGTCCTACACCTCCTTCACCACGCCCCCGCGCGTCTACGACGTCTTCCCCGCCGGCGCGACCGGAGCCGACGACGCCCTGCCCGCCGAGCCCGTGCTGCGCCGGGAGACCACCGTGCTCGGCGGCTACGACCCGGGCGACTACACGGTGGAGCGGGACTGGGCCACCGCCGCGGACGGCACCCGCATCCCCGTCTCCCTGGTCCGCCGGGCGGACCTGGACCCCGCGGTGCCAGCCCCGGTGGTGCAGTACGCTTACGGCTCCTACGAGCACAGCACCGACCCGGGCTTCTCCGTCTCCCGGCTGTCCCTGCTGGACCGCGGCGTGGTCTGGGCGGTCGCCCACGTGCGCGGCGGCGGCGAGCTGGGCCGGTCCTGGTACGAGGAGGGCAAGAAGCTGCACAAGGTCAACACCTTCACCGACTACGTGGCGGTGACCGACCACCTGGCCGCCCGCCCGGACCTCGACGAGCGGCGGATCCTGGTGATGGGCGGGTCCGCGGGCGGACTGCTCGTGGGCGCGGTGCTCAACCTGGCCCCCGAGAAGTACTGCGGCGCGCTGGCGGCCGTGCCGTTCGTGGACCCGCTGACCTCCATCCTCGACCCCTCGCTGCCCCTCACGGCCCTGGAGTGGGAGGAGTGGGGCAACCCGATCGAGGACAGCCACGTCTACCGGTACATGCGCGACTACTCCCCCTACGAGAACGTCCGCCCGCTGCCGTATCCCCCGGTCCTGGCCGTGACCAGCCTCAACGACACCCGGGTGCTCTACGTGGAGCCGGCCAAGTGGGTCGCCGCCCTGCGGGAGGCCACGACCTCCGGCCACGCCGTGCTGCTGCGCTGCGAGATGGCCGGCGGCCACGGCGGGGCGTCCGGACGGTACGCGCAGTGGAAGGACACCGCCTGGGAGTACGCCTGGGTGCTGGACCGGATGGGACTGGCCGGCGCCTGAGCGGCCGGCGCGGGGGCCGGCTCCCTGCGCGGCGAGCGGTGCCCTTCGCGGTCCTCGAGCGCCGGAGCGTGCCGCCCCCCTGGGCCGAGGCCCCCGAGGTCAGGCGAGCGGCTGCCCGGTGCGGAAGCGCCCCGGGTCCAGGGCGGCGGCGGTCTCCCGGGAGCACCACGGGCCCACCGCGCCGTCCCCGAGCAGGTCCGCGGCGGCGCGGGCCATGGCCGTGCTCGTCTGGAAGCCGTAGCCGGACTGGCCGGCCAGCCAGAGCAGCCCCGGGACCTCCGGGTCGAACCCGCACACCGGCACGCCGTCCGGGGACTCGGTGCGCAGCCCGGTCCAGGCCCGCTCGATCCCGGTGGCGCCCAGCGACGTCACGGTGTTGAGCCGGGCCACGAGGTCCTCGACGTCCTCGCGCACCGGCTGCGCGTCGCACGGCTCGCTCGGCACCGCCTCGGACGGGGAGACCAGCGCCCCGTCCCCGGCCCGCCGGTAGTACCAGCCGGAGTCCGCGGCGACGACCATGGGGTGGTCCGGGGCCAGGGGCTTGGCGAGACGGACGAGGGCCGCGGTGCGCCGCAGCGGGCGCAGCCCGAGCGGTGCGGCGCCGAACCGGCCCGCCACGTCGTCCGCCCAGGCGCCCGCGGCCACGACGACGCGGCGGACGCGGACCTCCTGCCCGCCCACCGCGGCGCGCCAGCCCTCGCCGTCGGGTGCGGCCGCGGTGACCGGCGCTCCGGTGAGGATCCGCACCCCGGCCGCCGCCGCGCGCGCCCGGTGCCAGGCCACGAGGGCGCCGGCGTCGGTGCGCACCGAGGTGTCGTCGAGCAGCCCGCCCGCCACCTCCTCCGGCGGAGAGCTGGCCAGCTCGGGGCACAGCTCCACCAGGGCGGGGCGGGAGAGCTGCCGCAGCCCCGGGACGGCCTCCGCGCGCAGCCCGGCCGCGGTGCCCACGAGCACCATGCGGCTGGGCCAGGCCAGGGGGCGCGGCGGTGCCGGGCTCGGGTCCAGGAGCCCGGCGACGGTGGCGGCGGTGAGCTCGCGCACGGGTGCGGGACCGTAGCTGGGGATGAGCTGCTCGGCGGAGCGCCCGGAGGTGTGGTGGGCCAGGGCCGGCTCGGCCTCGGCGAGCACGATCCCGGCGCCGCTGCCCCGCCGCTCGGCCAGGGCGGAGGCCAGGGACAGTCCGGCGATGCCGCCGCCGATGATGAGCACGTCCTGCACAGAGTCCATCCGCCCATGCTCGCACGCCGCCCGGGGCCCGTGCTCGTCCCCCGCGGACCCGGCCGAGGGAGGCCTCGCCAGGAGGAAACATCGGAAGGAAACACCGGGAGGAAACGCGGGGAGCAAACGCCGGGAGCGCCCACAGGAGGGGAGGCGCCGAGGGGCCGCGGGTGGCCTTCATGACCGGGCCGATGAGCGCGCCCACGGCCTGCACCTTGCCGGCCTGGACCTTCGCGACGACGTCGGGCATCTGCGCCATGGCGTCGTCGATCGCCGCAGTGAGCACGCTGTCGTCGGAGACGACCGCCAGACCGCGCTGCTCGACGACCTCGGCCGGGGAGCCCTCGCCCTCCAGGACGTGGGCGAGGACCTTCTTGGCCAGCTTGTCGTTGATCTTGCCGGCGCCGATGAGCCCGTCGAGCTCGACGACGTGCTGCGGGGTGACCCCCAGCTCCGCGATCTCGACCTCCCGCTGCTTGGCCAGGCGGGCGATCTCGCCCATCCACCACTTGCGGGCCGCGGCCGGGGCGGCCCCGGCCGCGACGGTCTGCTCGATCTCGTCGAGCACGCCCGCGTTGACGACGTCGCGGAACTCCTCGTCCGAGAAGCCCCAGGCGGCCTGCAGCCGCTTGCGGCGCTCGGCCGGGGGCTCGGGCAGCTCCGCCCGCAGCCGCTCGATCCACGCCTCGTCCGTCACGACCGGCACGAGGTCCGGCTCGGGGAAGTAGCGGTAGTCGTCGGCGTCGGACTTCGGCCGCCCGCTGGTGGTGGAGCGGGTGTCCTCGTGCCAGTGCCGGGTCTCCTGCACGATGGTCCCGCCGCCGTCCAGGACGGCGGCGTGCCGCTGGATCTCGAAGCGCACGGCGCGCTCGACGGCGCGCAGCGAGTTCACGTTCTTCGTCTCGGAGCGGGTGCCGAACGTGGACGCGCCCTTGGGCATGAGGGACACGTTGGCGTCGCAGCGGACGTTGCCGCGCTCCATCCGGGCGTCCGAGATGCCGAGGTTCTTGACGATCTCGCGGATGACGGTCACGTAGGCGCGCGCCAGCTCGGGGGCCCGGGAACCGGCGCCCACGATGGGCTTGGTCACGATCTCGATCAGCGGCACCCCGGCGCGGTTGTAGTCCACCAGGGAGAAGTCGGCGCCCTGGATGCGGCCGGCGGCCCCGCCCAGGTGGGTGAGCTTGCCGGCGTCCTCCTCCATGTGGGCGCGCTCGATCTCGACGGTGAACACCGTCCCGTCCTCCAGCTCCACGTCGACGGAGCCGTTCTCGGCGATCGGCTCGTCGTACTGGGAGGTCTGGAAGTTCTTCGGGGTGTCCGGGTAGAAGTAGTTCTTCCGGGCGAAGTGGGACACCGGGCGGATCTCGCAGCCCAGGGCCAGGCCGAGCTTGATCGCCGACTCCACGGCCACCCGGTTGACCACGGGCAGCACCCCGGGCAGGCCCAGGGAGACGGGGGTGACGTTGGTGTTCGGCTCGTCGCCGAAGACGTTGGGGGCGGCGTCGAACATCTTGGTCCGCGTGTTCAGCTCCACGTGGACCTCGAAGCCGAGGACGGGGTCGTACTTCTCCATGGCCTCGTCGAAGGACAGGACCTCTTCGGTGGTCTGGGTCATCAGCGGGCTCCTCCCCGGACGGGTGCGGACAGGGTGGACTCGGCGGCCAGGTCGCGGACCAGCGCGGCGGTGTCGGGCAGGTCCTTCCACAGGGGCCCGCCCCAGCGGTCGGCGAGCAGGGCTTCCAGGCCGGCGCCGGCGCGGTAGAGCCGGGCGTCCTCCCGGGCCGGGGCCATGAACTGGATGCCCACGGGCAGCCCGTCCTCGGGGGCGAGGCCACCGGGGACGGAGATCGCGGGCACGCCGGCCAGGTTGGTGGGGATGGTCGCGATGTCGTTGAGGTACATCTGCATGGGGTCCGCGGACTCGTCCACGGCGCCGCGCTCGAAGGCCGTGGTCGGCGCCGTCGGGGAGACGAGCACGTCCACCTGCTCGAAGGCGGCGGCGAAGTCGCGCTGCACCAGGGTGCGGACCTTCTGCGCCGAGCCGTAGTAGGCGTCGTAGTAGCCGGCGGACAGGGCGTAGGTGCCCAGGATGATGCGCCGCTTGACCTCCGCGCCGAAGCCGGCGGCCCGCGTGGCGCCCATCACCCGCTCGATGGTCAGCGGCCCGCCCTCGGGCAGCACGCGGTGGCCGAAGCGCACGCCGTCGTACTTGGCGAGGTTCGAGGAGACCTCCGAGGACATGATCAGGTAGTAGGCCCCCAGGGCGTAGCGGAAGTTCGGGGTGGAGACCTCCACGATCTCGGCGCCGGCCGAGCGCAGCAGCTCCACGGCCTCGCCGAAGCGCTGCTGGACGCCGGGCTGGAAGCCCTCGCCCGTGAGCTCCCGGACCACGCCCACGCGCAGTCCCTTCAGCCCGCCCTCCGCGGCCCCGGCCCGGGCCTGGGCGGCGAGGGGCCCGGCCGGGCCCGGCAGCGAGGTGGAGTCCTGCGGGTCGTGCCCGCCCACCACCTCGTGCAGCAGCGCGGCGTCGAGCACCGTCCGGGCCACCGGGCCCACCTGGTCCAGGGAGGACGCCATGGCGATCACGCCGTAGCGGGAGACCCCGCCGTAGGTCGGCTTCATGCCCACCGAGCCGGTCAGGGCCGCCGGCTGGCGGATGGACCCGCCGGTGTCGGTGCCCAGGGCCAGGGGCGCTTGGAAGGCGGTGACGGCCGCGGCGGAGCCGCCGCCGGAGCCCCCCGGGATCCGGGCGAGGTCCCACGGGTTGCGGGTGTCGCCGAACGCTGAGTGCTCGTTGGAGGAGCCCATCGCGAACTCGTCCAGGTTCGTCTTGCCGAGCACGGGCATGCGCGCCGCGCGCAGCCGGCGGGTCACGGTGGCGTCGTAGGGGCTCATCCAGCCCTCGAGCATCCGGGAGGCCGCGGTGGTGGGCTGGCCCTTGGTGACGATGAGGTCCTTGACCGCGATCGGCACGCCGGCCAGCTCGGGCAGCTCCTCGCCGCGGGCGCGGGCGGCGTCCACCTCGGCGGCCACGGACAGGGCCTCCTCGGTGTTCACGTGCAGGAAGGCGTTGAGCCCGCTCTTGCCGCGGCTGCGGTCGGCGGGGTCGACGGGAGCGCCGTCGGTGTCCCGGATGCGGTCCAGGTGCGCCTGGACGGCCTCCACGGAGCTGACCTCGCCGGCGGCGAGCTGCTGGGCGAGCTCGGCGGCCGAGAGGCCGGCGACGCCCTGGGGGGTACCGGTGGTCGTCATGCGGCTACTCCTCGTCCAGGATCGCGGGCACCTTGAACTTGCCCTCGGCGGCGTCGGGGGCGTTGCTGAGCGACTCCTCGGCGGTGAGGGTCTCGCCCACGACGTCCTCGCGGAAGACGTTCTGCAGCGGGATCGGGTGGCTCGTGGCCGGGACGTCCGGGCCGGCGGCCTCGCTGACGGACGCGACCGAGTCGACGACGAGGTCCAGCTCCGTGGCCATGGACCGCAGCTCCTCCTCGGTCATCTCGATGTGCGCGAGCTTCGCCAGGTGGGCGACCTGCTCGCGGGTGATCGCAGACATGCGCACTCCTGCTCGTGGTCGGGGTGGTTTCCGCTCCAGTCTAGCCGCGCGGCCCCCGCCGCCCGCGCGGCGGAGGGGCCGGTGCGGGGGCATACCCTGGAGGTACGCCCACCCACCACACAGGAGCACCCGGACATGGCCAAGAGCACCCCCGCCCGCACGAAGAAGGCCCGCGGCGCCCGGAAGGACCGCCCCGCCGGCGCCCGGCCCGGGAGGGCCACGCGCTCGGTCTCGGCCACGGACGCCGCCAACGCCTGGCGCCAGCGGGTCAGCAAGGACGCCGCCGAGACGATCGACACGGTCGTGGCGCACGTCCAGGCCGTGGCCGAGCAGCAGCTGGGGCAGCACGGGGCCTTTCCGGCCTTCCTCGTGACCGCCCGCAAGGACGGCGAGTACGAGCTCGACGCCCTGCCGCCGGAGCAGGTGGAGGAGCTCTCCCCCGAGGCGGCGCTGCAGGCGCTGCGGGACCGGGCCGAGCAGCTGCGGGACGAGATCCTCTGCGCGGGCGTGGCGTTCCCGGTGACCCTGCCGGACCGCTCCGGGCAGACCGCGGTGGCCGTGGAGGTCCAGCACCGCGAGGGCGAGTCCCTGCGCATCATCCAGTCCTACCGCGTCAAGGGAGCCGAGCGCTCGGTGAGCTTCGGGGACGTGGCGGCCGAACCCACCGAGCCCTGGCTGTGGCTCTGAGCGCCTGACGCCGCACCCGGGCCGGCCGTGGCCGCCCGCACACGGGACGAAGGGCCCCTCCGCACGCGGAGGGGCCCTTCGTCTCGTGCTGCGCGGCGAGGCCGCGCGGTGCCGATCCCGGGAGGGATCAGGCGGGGATGTTCAGCACCTGACCGGGGAAGATCAGGTTCGGGTCGGCGATGCTGCCGGCGTTGGCGGCGGCCAGCGCCTCCCAGCCACCGTGGACGCCCAGCTTCTCGGCGATGATCGAGAGGGTGTCACCGGGGACCACGGTGTAGGACTCGCCGGCCACGGGGGCCGGGGCCACGACGGCGGCCGGGGCGACGTACTCGACCACGGGGGCGGCGGCCGGGGCCGGCGCGGGAGCGGCCTGCACGGGGGCCGGAGCCGGGGCGGCGACCGGGGCCGGGGCGGCCTCGATCGGGGCCGGGGCCTGCACGGACTGGGGAGCCACGGTGGTGGCGGAGCCCATCGGGTTGGCGGACGGGGCGGCGCTGCCGCTCAGGCCCAGCTTGGCGGAGCAGGCGGGCCACGCGCCCCAGCCCTGGCCGTCGAGCACGTTCTCGGCCACGGCGATCTGCTGCTCACGGGAGGCGTCCTGCGGGGCGCCGGTGCCGCCGAAGGCGGCCCAGGTCGACGGGGTGAACTGCAGGCCGCCGGAGAAGCCGTTGCCCGTGTTGGTGTTCCAGTTGCCACCGGACTCGCACTCGGCGAGGGCGTCCCAGGTCGAAGCCGGGGCGGCGTTGGCCGGGAGGGCCATGGCACCCACGGCGGTCCCGCCGAGGATCAGGGCGGCGGCACCGCGACGGACGTTGCGACGAACAGCGTTGGCGTTGGTCATGATGCTCCCTTGGGCCACCTGCGCTCGTTTCCGTCCCCGGATGTCTTCGCGCCGTCGTCTACCCGTCAAAGGTGTGGTCGGGTAAGTGCTTACAGGTGGCTGCCCTTCAGACGACGTGCGGTGTTACGGCAGCACCTAGCATGATTTGGTGGCGCGCCCGAGGCTGGGTCGGGGCACACCGGATCCCCGGAGGAGATCCTCGGGGAAGCTGTTGATCACGGTAGCGTAACGATTTCTGTTGCGCTACCCCCCTGGCGCTCGACGTGAGGTATAACACCAGCCGTCTGCGTGGGGGTGTCGGGCCGTGACGAAACCCGACGGTGCGGAGCCGTGCTCCGGAAGCGGAGGGCATGCCCTCGGGAAGAACGCTTCGAATGTCACGCTAGGGCAACGGTTTTGTCTCGGTCAAGTCACGAGAGGCATCTCACACCCGGCCCCGGGGGCCGGACCGCCCCGTCTCAGCCGGGAATTCCGCGCTCACGTGCGGTGATCCAGGCCGCGAGACGGTCGGCGGACGGCACGGCGCCCTCGGCCGGGGAGGGCAGCGCGGGGCGGCGGACGAGCGCTCCGGCCTCCTCCGCGATGAGCGCACCGGCCGCCCAGTCGTGCTCGTGCAGGCCCTGCTCGCCGTAGCCGTCCAGTGTGCCGTCGGCCACCATGCACAGGTCCAGCGCCGCAGAACCCAGACGCCGCATGTCCGTGTACTGGCGCATTGTGCTCAAGAAAGTATGGAACTGGCGGTCGCGCTGGGCGGCGTCGTAGGAGAAGCCGGTCCCGTAGACGCGCCCCGGCCGGCCCGGTTCGGGCCCGGTGAGACGGCGCGTGGTGCCGTCCGTCTCCAGCCACGCCCCGGCGCCCCGCACCGCGAAGTAGGTCCGGCGCAGGGCCGGGGCGTTGACCACGCCCACGAGCCAGTTGCCCTCGGCGTCGGCGGCGGCCACGGACGTGCAGTAGTACACGATGCCGCGGATGAAGTTCGTCGTGCCGTCGAGCGGGTCCACCGACCAGCGGATCCCGGAGGGCTGCTCGGGCCGGTGCGTGCCCGACTCCTCGCCGGTCACCGTGTCGTGCGGACGACGGTCCAGCACCGTGCGCAGCACCGCCTGCTCGGCCGCGACGTCGAAGCGGGTGACCCAGTCCCCCGCCCCCGACTTGCCGGTGACGTCGAGCCGTGCGGCGTCCCGGCCCCGGAGCACCTCGGCGCCGGCCTCGGCGGCCGCCAGCGCCAGCTCGAGCAGCTCCTCCAGCTCCCCGCCGGTGGGGCCGAGCCCGTCCAGTGCGTCGTCGTGGCGTCCCATGCTCAGGCCCCGTCCTCGTCGTCGGCGGACTCCGCCGCGCTGTCGTCTGCCGTGCTGTCGTCTGCCGTGCTCTCCTGCGCCGTGCCCTTGCGCGCAATGCCCGGGCCGGCCGGGACCTCGCCGGCGCCGCCGTCCTCGCCCGCGTCCTCGCCCGTGCCGCCGGGGGCCACGGCATCCGGCCCGCCGGCGAGGAGGCGCTCGAAGCCCTCCTCGTCCAGCACCGGCACGCCCAGCTGCTCGGCCTTGTCCAGCTTGGTGCCCGCGCTCTCCCCGGCCACCAGGAAGTGGGTCTTCTTCGACACCGATCCGGAGGCCTTGCCGCCGCGCACCAGGACCGCTTCCTTCGCCGAGTCGCGGCTGAAGCGCTCCAGGGTGCCGGTGATGACCACCGTGACGCCTTCGAGGGTGCGGGGCACCGACTCGTCGACCTCGTCCACCATGCGCACCCCGGCGGCCGCCCACCGCTCCACGATCTCGCACCGCCACGGTTCGGCGAACCACTCCTTGACGGACGCGGCGATGACGGGCCCCACCCCGTCGGTGTGGGCCAGGGTCTCCTCGTCGGCGTCGCGGATGGCCTGCATCGAGCCGAACGCGGTGGCCAGGGAGCGGGCCGCGGTGGGGCCCACGTGCCGGACGGACAGCGCCACGAGCACCCGCCACAGCGGCTGGGACTTCGCCTTCTCGAGCTCCTCGAAGAGCTTGCGGGTGGTGGCGGTGGGCTCGGACGGCTTCTTGGCGGTGCCCTTCGACCAGAAGTACGGCACGAGCTCCGTCTCCCCCGTGGGGGTGCCGCGGGACTTCTTCTCCCGCCGGATCCGGACCTCGCGCAGGTCCTCCGGCGTGAGGTCGAACAGGTGCGCCTCGCTGGTCAGCGGCGGGGTCTCCGGCTCGTCGGGCCGGGTCAGCGCCAGGGCGGACTCGTAGCCGAGGGCCTCGATGTCGAAGGCGCCGCGCCCGGCGGCGTGGAAGACCCGCTCGCGCAGCTGGGCCGGGCAGCTGCGGGCGTTGGGGCAGCGGATGTCGACGTCGCCCTCCTTGGCCGGGCGCAGCTCCGTGCCGCAGGAGGGGCAGTGGGCGGGCATCACGAACTCGCGCTCGGTGCCGTCGCGCAGGGCGACCACGGGGCCCACGATCTCGGGGATCACGTCACCGGCCTTGCGCAGTACCACGGTGTCGCCGATGAGCACGCCCTTGGCCTTCACCACGTCCTGGTTGTGCAGGGTGGCCATCTCCACCGTGGACCCGGCGACGCGCACCGGCTCCATGAGCCCGAAGGGGGTGACCCGGCCGGTGCGGCCCACGTTGACCAGGATGTCCTTCAGCTCCGTGTGCACCTCCTCGGGCGGGTACTTGTAGGCCACGGACCAGCGCGGCACCCGGGAGGTGTGCCCGAGCCGGAACTGGGTGCGGCGGTCGTCGACCTTGACCACGATGCCGTCGATCTCGTGGATGAGGTCGTGGCGGCGGCGGCCGTACTCCTCGATGAACGCCAGGACCTCCTCCGTGGACGGCAGCACCCTGAAGTAGGGGCTCACCGGCAGCCCCCACCGCTCGAGCAGCCCGTAGACCTCGGACTGGGTGTCGGCGCGCAGGCCGGTGGCGGCGCCCACGCCGTGCACGTACATGGACAGCCGGCGCCGGGCGGTGACCTCGGGGTCCTTCTGCCGCAGGGAGCCCGCCGCGGCGTTGCGGGGGTTGGCGAAGGGGGCGCGGCCCTCGGCCACGATCGCCTCGTTGAGGGAGCGGAAGTCGCGGGAGGAGATGAACACCTCGCCGCGGATCTCGACCTCCTCGGGGACGTCGTCCCCGGCGAGGGTGGTGGGGATCGTGGCGATGGTGCGCACGTTGTGCGTGACGTCCTCCCCGGTCGTGCCGTCGCCGCGGGTCGCGGCCCGCACCAGCTCGCCGTCGCGGTAGAGCAGGTTCACGGCCAGCCCGTCGATCTTCAGCTCGGTGAGCCACGCGGGCCCGGGGCGTCCGGCAGCGCCTCGACGGCGGCGGAGGCCTTGGCCATCCAGGCGGTGAGCTCGTCGATGGAGAAGACGTCCTCCAGGGAGTACATCCGGGCGAGGTGGGTCACCGGCGCGAACGCCGTGGAGACCTCGCCGCCGACCTCCTGGGTGGGCGAGTCGTTGGCCACCAGCTCGGGGTTCAGCGCCTCGACCTCCTCGAGCCGCCGGTAGAGCTCGTCGTACTCGGCGTCCGAGATCGTGGGGGCGTCCTCCACGTAGTACGCGGTGCGCGCGGCACGCACCCGGTCCACGAGCTCCGCGTACTCCTCCTTGAGGTCCTCGCTCGGCGGGGCCGGGTTGAGGTCCTGGCCGGTGGCGTCGACGGGGCGGTCGTCTGTCCTCTGCTGTGGGCTCACCCGACCATTGTGGCCCACGGGCCGGACAGCCCCCGGCGCGGCACGGCGGTGCCGGTCCGGCGCCGCCTCAGCGCGGGTCGTCCAGGCGCAGCGGGAGCCCGAAGCCGGTGCGCACGCCCGGGGAGCACAGGACGCTGTCCGGGGGGCGGGCGGCGAGCTCCCCGAAGCCCGTGGCCCGCACCAGGTCGTCCTCGAGCGCCAGGAGCTCGCCCCGGTGCAGCGGCCACGGCCCGTGCGTGTTGGGCACCCACAGGGGGCGGCCCCACCACGGGGTGTGCAGTCCGAAGCGGGCGGTGAGGAACACCTCGAGCGGGCCGGGGCGCTCGAGCCGCTCCCCCACGGCCACCCGCAGCCGGCTGGCCGGCCGGGGGCGCCCGGGCAGGCCGCGGCGCCGGCTGCGGTAGTCCAGCACGGTGCGGCCGGCGCCGTCCCGCTCCCGGGCGCAGCGCATCCGGGCCCATCGGTAGGGCACCCGCAGCAGGCTCCGGGCGCCCAGCACGACCGCGGCCCGCTCGGCCTCCAGGGTGTGGAACACCACGCCGCGGCGGCCCTGCTCGTCCACGGAGTAGGTGCGGACGTTGAGCTCGAGGAAGCTGCCCAGCCACGGGACGCCGCCGCGGCCGAGCAGCCCCGCCCCCTCCATCCGGAACGGGACCAGCCCCACCCAGGCGGAGCCGTCGTACAGGTCCGGCCGGACCCCGCGCGGCAGCAGCGGAGCCACGAGGGCGGGATCGGTGCGCCAGTGCACGAAGCACGCGTCCCGCCACTCCTGCTCGGAGACCCGGGGTGTGGGCAGGGGCGGGCCCTGGGGGCTCAGCGGGCGCGGCGGGCGGTTCGTCACGGCTCCAGCCGCTCGACCGCCCCCGTGAAGTGCGGGCGGCCGCGGCGGGGGTCCCAGCCGGCGTAGTCCGAACGCCGCCAGTGCGGGCCGCGCCCGGCGTCGCCGATCGCGACCGCCACCGTGCCCGGGAGCAGGACCGGGGCGGCGAACTCGACCGTCCACCGGAAGGCCGTCCCGGCCGGCACGCCGACCTCGGCCAGGGCGCGGGAGGCGCAGTGCATCCCGTGTGCGATCGCCCCCTTCATCCCCAGCGCCCGCGCGGAGGGCCCGGAGAGGTGGATGGGGTTCCAGTCCCCGCTCACGGCCGCGTAGTCCCGTCCCGTCCGGGCCGGCAGCCGCCAGCGCCCGGTCGGCGCCGGGGGCACGAACTCCCGGCGCGGGCCGTCCTCGACCGGCCCCGGCACCCGCGCCCCCTTGGCGAGGTAGGTGGAGCGGCCCGTCCAGACGAGCTCGCCGTCCTCCCGGGCCAGCCGGGCCACGAGGTCGACCTGCGCCCCGGCCCGGTGCGGGCGCAGCCGCTCGGCGTGCGCCGTGACCGTGAGGTCCTCCCCCACCGCGACGGCGCCGCGGTGCTCCACCTCGTTGGCCAGGTGCACCATGCCCAGCACCGGCAGCGGGAAGTCGCCGCGGGTGAGCACGCTCATCGCCACCGGGAACGCCAGGGTGTGCAGGTAGCCGGAGAAGGCCTCCGGCCCGCGGGCGCCCTCCCGCAGGGACGCCCCGACCGTGCGGCAGAACGCCTCGTGCGCGGAGGCGTCGACGGCCACGCCCTCGACGACGTGCTCCACCGCGGGCAGCACCGGCTCGGCCCCGCTGCGGCTCCCCGGCCGCCGGAGCGGGAGCCGGCGGGTCAGGGCGCGCCCGGCGGCGCCGGCCGCGGCGCGCGCGTAGAGCCCGCCGAGGGAGGGGACGTCGGTGAGGACCACCTGCTCGCGGAACGCGCCGTCCATGCTCACGCCCCCACCAGGTTCTGCCCGCACACCCGCAGCGTCTGGCCGTTGACCCCGCCGGCGGCGTCCGAGGCGAGGAAGAGCACGGCCTGGGCGACGTCCTCCGGCAGCCCGCCCTGCTGCAGGGAGTTCAGCCGGCGGGCGACCTGCCGGCGGGCGGCGGGGATCCGGGCGGTCATCTCGGTCTCGACGAACCCGGGGGCCACCGCGTTGACGGTCCCTCCGCGGGCGGCGAGCAGCGGCGCCGTGGCGGCGACCATCCCGATCACCCCGGCCTTGGAGGCGGCGTAGTTGGTCTGCCCGCGGTTGCCGGCCACGCCGCTGGTGGAGGCCAGGCAGACGATCCGCGGGGCCTCCCCGAGCCCCTCGCCCGCCAGGAGCTGCTCGTTCATCCGCAGCTGGGACTCGAGGTTGACGGCGAGCACCGAGGACCAGCGGGACGCGTCCATGTTGGCCAGCAGCTTGTCCCGGGTGATCCCGGCGTTGTGCACCACCACGTCCAGCCGCCCGAAGCGCTCCCGGGCGAGCCCGAGGACCCGCTCCCCGGCGCGCGGGTCCGTGACGTCGAGCTGGAGGGCCACGGCGCGCAGCTCGTTGGCCAGGGCGGCCAGGGGCTCGCCCGCGGCCGGCACGTCGACGACGACGACGCGGGCCCCGGCCTCCGTGAGCGTGCGGGCGATCTGGGCGCCGATGCCGCGCGCCGCGCCGGTGACGGCGGCGACCTTGCCCCGCAGCGGGGCCTCCCACTCGTCCGGGAGCCGCCCGGCGTCGTCGCCGACCGTGACGAACTGTCCGGACACGAAGGCGCTGCGCCCCGAGAGCAGGAACCGCAGGGCCCCCAGCACGCTCGGGGCCTCGGGGGCCACGCCCTCGGCGAGCAGCACCCCGTTGGCGGTCGCCCCGCCGCGCAGCTCCTGGGCCACGGAGCGCAGCAGGCCCACCACCGCCTGCCGGGCCGCGGCCACGGCCGGGGCGACCGGCTCGGCCGCCGCCGGGGTGGCCGAGGCCGCGCCGGTGCCGATCCCCGGTGCGGGCCGGGACACGGTGACCACGCGCCCGCCGGGGGCGAGGGTGCGCAGCACCGCGCCGAGGCCGAGGGCCGGCTCGGCCAGCTCCCCCGGCTCCGCGAGCTCGGTCAGGGCGAGCACGACCGCCCCGAACCGGTGGACGTCCTCGGGGTGGCGGCGCACGTCGAGGTCCCAACCGAGCAGGGAGGCCGCGATCCGGTCGGCCTCCTCCCCTCGGCCCAGCACGAGGACGGGGCCCGGCACCAGCGGGGCGCCGGGCCGGTGCCGGCGCAGCCGGACCGGGGCCGGCAGGCCGAGCTGCCGGGCGAGCTTCCCGCCGGAGGCGGAGCTGACGAGGTCGAGATAGGTGTCTGCCATGGGGTGGGTCCTTGCTGTGCTGGTCGGTGGAGGGACGGGGTCAGCGGGCTTCGAGCACCGCGGTGACGCCCAGACCGCCGGCGGCGCACACCGAGATGAGCCCGCGCGCCGGGCGCCCGGTCTCGTCGGCGCGCTCGCGCAGCAGCTTGGCCAGGGTGCCCACGATGCGCCCGCCGGTCGCGGCGAAGGGGTGCCCGGCGGCCAGCGACGAGCCCGTGACGTTGAGCCGGCTGCGGTCCACGGTGCCGAAGGCGCCGGCCAGGCCGAGGCGCTCGCGGCCGAACTGCTCGTCCTCCCACGCCGCGAGGGTGGAGAGCACGGTCGCGGCGAAGGCCTCGTGGATCTCCACGAAGTCGAAGTCGTCCAGGGCCAGGCCCTGCCGGGCCAGCAGCCGGGGCACGGCGTAGGCGCCGGCCATGAGCAGCCCCTCGTCCCCGTGCACGAAGTCGACCGCGGCGGCCTCGACGTCCACGATGTCGGCGAGCACCGGCAGGGAGCGCTCGGCGGCCCACTCCTCGGAGGCGAGCAGCACGGTGGAGGCGCCGTCGGTGAGCGGGGTGGAGTTGCCGGCCGTCATCGTCGCCTCGGCGTCGAGGGACTTCCCGAAGACGGGCTTGAGCCCGGCGAGCTTCTCGACCGTGCTGTCCGGGCGCAGGTTGTTGTCCCGGGACAGCCCGCGGAAGGGGGTGACGAGGTCGTCGAAGAAGCCGCGGTCGTAGGCGGCGGCCAGGTGGCGGTGGCTCGCGGCGGCGAGCTCGTCCTGGGCCTCGCGGGAAATGCCCCAGCGGGCGGTGGTGAGCGCCTGGTGCTCGCCCATGGACAGGCCCGTGCGCGGCTCCCCGGTGCCGGGGGCCACCGGCTTGAGGTCGGCCGGGCGCAGGCCGGCCAGGGCCTTGAGCTTCTGCTGGGTGGTCTTCGCCCGGTTGAGCTGGAGCAGGGTCCGCCGCAGCCGCTCGCTGACCACGATCGGGGCGTCGGAGGCCGAGTCCACGCCCCCGGCCACGGCGGAGTCGATCTGGCCCAGCCGGATCTTGTTGGCCAGGGTGGAGACGGCCTCCATCCCGGTGGCGCAGGCCTGCTGCACGTCGAAGGCGGGGGTGCGCGGATCCAGCACCGAGCCGAGCACGGACTCGCGCGTGAGGTTGAAGTCCTTGGGGTGCTTGAGCACGGCGCCGGCGGCCACCTCGCCGATCCGCTCCCCGGCCAGGCCGTAGCGGGCGGCGAGGCCGTCGAGGGCGGCGGTGAGCATGTCCTGGTTGCCGGCGCTCGCGTAGGCCCCGTGGGCGCGGGCGAAGGGGATGCGGTTGGCCCCGACGACGACGGCGCGCCGGGCCACGCCGGTGCGTCCGGCGCCGCTGGGGGTGGTGTGCTCGGCGGTGGGGTCGGCGGTCTGCTCGGGGGTGGACTCGGTCACGGGAACTCCTCGGTGGTGGTGTGATGATGATCACGTCACGGACGATATTACCTGATACCCTGGGTATCGTGAAACACGTCGACACACCCGAACCCGCCCCGGAGGGTCCCGCGCCGGAGCCGGCCCCGGCCGTGGACGGACGCTCCTCCCGCTGGGCCCGCCACCGCGCCCAGCGCCGGATCGAGCTGATCCGCACGGCCCGCAGCGCCGTGGACGAGCTCGGCGCACAGGCCTCCATGGAGGAGATCGCCTCCGCCTGCAAGACCTCCAAGTCCGTGTACTACCGGTACTTCGGGGACAAGGCCGGGCTTCAGCGGGCCGTCGGCGAGTACACGGTGGCCCGGATGCGCGACCGGCTCGAGGAGGCGGCCCGCGCGGCCGGCAGCTTCGAGGACACGGTCGAGGCGATGGTGGCGGAGTACCTGCTCAGCATCGAGCGCTCCGCCCCCGTCTACCGCTTCGTCGTCGCCCTGCCCCCCGAGACCGGGCGCGCCCGCCACGAGCGGCACCGCGCCGAGCGCGGCCGCGGCGAACGGGCCTGCGGCGAGCCCTCCGGCGCGGACGAGGCCCCGGCGGAGTCCGGCGGGGAGCGCTACGGCATCCAGGAGTTCGTGGAGTCCGTCACCGCCCTGCTGGCGCAGGCGCACGTGCGCCACTCCCCGGCCGCCCAGCGCCTGGCGGAACCGGTGCTCGGCTACTGGGCGGCGTCCACGATCGGCATGGTCCGCGGCGCCGGGGAGGCCTGGATGAGCACTCCCGCCGGGACGGAGCGCCTGTCCCGCGAGCGGATGACCGAGCTGATCGTGGGCTGGGCCGTCGACGGCCTGCGCCCGCCCGGGGCGCCCGTGCCCGAGCCGCCCTCCACCTGACCACCGTCCCGGGCCGGGCGGACCCCGGCCGGCCCCACCACCCCGTGACCGCACCGGCCACCGCCGGTCACCCACGACAGGAGCGAGCATGACCACCACCGTCGACCGACCCGCCGACACCGACCGCACCGACCACCCGGCACCCGCCGTGGACGTCGCCGCCCTGGGCGAGGTCCTGCTCGGGCGCTGGGCCGGCATCCGGCGGCAGACCCGCCGGATGCTGCTGGACGAGCGGCTGCACCAGCAGGAGAACCTCACCTACCAGGAGCACCGCGAGCGCGTGCTGGGCCAGCTGCACCTGCTGGTCGAGCAGGGCGCGATGAGCCGCGGGCTGCCGGAGGAGTACGGCGGGCACAACGACCCCGGCGGCAACGTCTCCGGCTTCGAGGAGCTGCTGCTCGGCGACCCCTCGATGCAGATCAAGGCCGGGGTGCAGTGGGGCCTGTTCGGCTCCGCCGTGCTGAACCTCGGCACCGAGGAGCACCACCGCCGGTGGCTCGCGGACATCCGCGACCTGCGGACCCCGGGGGTCTTCGCGATGACCGAGATCGGCCACGGCTCCGACGTCGCCTCGATCGGCACCACCGCGACCTACGACCCGGCCACCGAGGAGTTCGAGATCCACACGCCCTTCAAGGCCGCGTGGAAGGACTACCTCGCAACGCCGCCGTGCACGGGCGCGCCGCCGTGGTGTTCGCGCAGCTGGTGACGCTGGGCGTCAACCACGGGGTGCACGCCTTCTATGTGGACATCCGCGACGAGGACGGCCGCTTCCTGCCGGGCGTCGGCGGCGAGGACGACGGCCACAAGGGCGGGCTCAACGGCATCGACAACGGCCGGCTGCACTTCACCCGGGTCCGGGTCCCGCGCACCCACCTGCTCGACAAGTACGGCCACGTGGCCGCCGACGGCTCCTACAGCTCGCCGATCGCGAGCCCGGGGCGCCGGTTCTTCACGATGATCGGCACCCTGGTGCAGGGCCGGGTCTCGCTGGACGGGGCCGCGGTGCTGGCGAACAAGGCCGCGCTGACCATCGCGGTGCGCTACGGCAGCGAGCGGCGCCAGTTCAACGCCTCCTCCGACGTCCAGGAGGAGGTGCTGCTGGACTACCAGCAGCACCAGCGCCGGCTGCTGCCCCGCCTCGCCGAGACCTACGCCATGAACTTCGCCCACCAGGAGCTGCTGGACAAGTACGACGCCGTGTTCTCCGGGCGGGAGGACACCGACGAGAACCGCCAGGACCTCGAGACCCTCGCCGCGGCGCTCAAGGCGCTGTCCACGTGGAGCGCCCTCGAGACCGTGCAGGAGTGCCGCGAGGCCTGCGGCGGGGCGGGCTTCCTGACGAAGAACCGGCTGACCTCCCTGCGGCACGACCTCGACATCTACGCGACGTTCGAGGGCGACAACACGGTGCTGCTCCAGCTCGTGGCCAAGCGGCTGCTCTCCGACTGGGCGGACGAGTTCAAGCAGGTGGACGTGGGCGTGATGGCCCGCTACGTGGCCGGCCGGGCCACCGAGGCCACCTTCCACCGCTCGGGCCTGCGCAAGCTGGGGCAGGCTTTCCGCGACACCGGCGACGTGCGCCGCTCGGTCAACGCCCTGCGGGAGGAGTCCGCCCAGCACGCGCTGCTGACCGACCGGGTGGAGACCATGGTCGCCGAGATCGCGGAGAACCTGCGGCCCAGCGCCAAGCTGCCCCGCGCGGAGGCCGCGGCGCTGTTCAACGAGAACCAGCACCGGATCATCGCCACGGCCCGTGCGCACGCGGAGCTGCTGCAGTGGGAGGCCTTCACCCGGGGGCTGGCCCAGGTCGAGGACCCGGGCACCCGCACGGTGCTGACCTGGCTGCGCGACGTGTTCGGGCTGCGGCTGATCGAGAAGAACCTCGCCTGGTACCTCTCCTACGGCCGGCTGTCCATGCGGCGCGGGCGCAGCCTCGACGAGTACATCGACCGCCTGCTGGCCCGGCTGCGCCCCCACGCGCTCGACCTCGTGGCCGCGTTCGAGCTCGCCCCGGAGCACCTGCGGGCCGAGATCGCCACGGGGATCGAGGCGCGGCGCCAGGAGGAGGCGGCCGAGCACTACCGCCGGATGCGCGCCTCGGGCGACGCCCCCGTCAAGGAGCGGGGCCCGCGCCGGGAGCCCGCCACCGCCGGGACCGGGCCCGAGGGCGAGAGGACGGCCGAGGAGGCCAAGGAGGAGCGGCGGAAGGAGCGCCGCGCGGAGAAGCAGGCGGAGCGGCGGACCGAGCGCAAGCACGAGCGCCGGCTCGAGCTCAAGCCGCGGAAGGTCGCGGCCAAGCGGGCCGCGGCCGCCGGGTCCGCCGAGGACCCGGCGGCCCGGGCCCCGGAGGACCGCTCCCCGGCGGACGCGGCGGCGGAGACGGCGGGGGCCGGGAGTCCGGCACCCGCCGCCGAGGCGGCGCAGCAGGGCTGAGCCGGGCGCCCGCGACCCGTTCCTGTCGCTGTCCCTGTCCACCGTCACGGCCACGGCCACGGCGCGACGACGCCGCCCGGGAGTCCCGGGCGGCGTCGTCGCGCCGTCCGGCCGCGGACGGGGCTCAGCCGCGGGGCGCCTCGCTCCCGGTCCGCGCCGCCCGGCGAGGACGTCGTCGATCTGGCCCATCGCCTGACGCATGCCCTCCTCCATGCCCATGGCCAGCATCTGCTCGAGCTGCCCGGCGCTCTCGAAGGTGGAGCGCGTGGTCATGCGGGTGCGCCCGCCGACGTCCTCGAGCGTGACGACCGCGTGGGTGGTGCCCATGGCCGGGTCGGGCTCGCCGTGCTCGTCGGCGAAGCCGTCGTCGAACTCGAGCCGGCGCGGGGCGTCCACGGCGGTGACCGTCCACCAGCCGGCGGCCTTCTCGCCGTCGGGGCCGGTCATGTAGTACCGGCACCGCCCGCCCTCCCGCAGCTCGTGCTCGACGAAGGTGGCGGGCCACTCGGGCGGCCCCCACCAGCGCTCGAGCCGGCGCGGGTCCTCCCACACCTGCCAGACCTGCTCGACGCTCGCGTCGAACTCGGCCACGAAGGTGAGGGCCAGCGCCTCCACGTCCTTGTGCACATCGATGACCGGCATGTCCTGGTTCCTTCCTACTCGGCCCCCCGGTCCCCGGGAGGCACCTCCTCGGCGAGGAGGTCGTCGATGCGGCGTGCGCGCCCGCGCCAGAGCTCCTCGTAGGACTCCAGCAGCCGGGCCGCCCGGCGGAGGGTGTCCGGCGCGGCGTGCACCACCTGTTCGCGGCCGCGCCGCTGCTTGGTGACCAGCGAGGCCCTCTCGAGCACCGCCACGTGCTTCTGCACCGCGGCGAAGCTCATCGCGTAGTGCCCCGCCAGGGCCGAGACCGACTGCTCCTGCCGCAGCACCCGCGTCACGATGTCCCGCCGGGTGGCGTCCGCCAGGGCCTGGAAGAGGCGGTCGATCTCGTCGTCCGTCAGCTCACGTTCTACAACCATTTGGTTGTAGGTTAGGCCGCGTCCCCCCGGCGGGCAAGGGGTCCTCCGTCACGGTTCGGGAACGGCGGCCCGGAACAACGACGCGGAGCGGCGGCTCAGACGAGTCCTGCCGCTCCGGTGAGGTGGCGGTGCAGGCCGTGGGCCACGAGCGTGTTGCCCAGGGCGTTGAGGTGCTTCCGGTCGCTGCCGACCACGGAGCGCGGCGGCAGGCCCAGGGCCAGCCACCGCCGGTCCTCGGCCGAGTCTCCGATCCGGTAGGGGCGCAGCGCGGGCAGCGCCCACAGCCGCGGGTCGCGCAGGTCCGCCATCGTCTCGTGGTAGGCCGGCCCGTACTCCGCCCGGTAGGCGGCGTTGACGGTGCGCACCTGCTCCCAGCCGGCCGTGCCGCGGCGGTCCCCGTAGGTGTGCCAGTGCCCATCACCACCGACCGCGCCGGCTCCACCGCCCAGGCCGCCCGGGTGTCGGCGAGCACCCGTCCGGGGTCCTCGATGTTGTTCTTGCCCGTCCAGAAGAGGTGGACCTGGCCGCGGTGGCGGTCCTCCAGGTCGGTGTGCCACCAGCTGCGGGGGCCGGTCCCGAGCTCGACCGCGGGCCCGGGCACGTGCCGCCGCAGGACCACCGCGCCCTCCCGGCCCGGCGCCGCCCGGATCGAGCAGGCGACCCCGGCGACCGTTCCGGGCAGCGGGAGCGCCGCGCGGGGCGCCCGCCCGTCCGCGGTGGGGACGACCACCTGCCCCTGGACCGGCAGCAGCCAGCCCTCGGCGCCGAGGCCGGGGCGGTAGGGGTGGTCGTAGCTGCGCATCGCCAGGGTGTGCCAGGACCGGTCCCCGCCCACGGCCCGGCAGGTGCCCGGCACGCCCAGCAGCCGCGACAGGAGGGCGTCGATCCGCACCGGGGCGTAGCCGGGCGGGTGCTCGCGGTGGAGCCCGCCGGCGGCCGAGGACGAGCCCCATAGCACGAAGCCGGGGCCCTGCGCTCCCGGCCGGACCAGTGCGCCCCCCAGCGCCGCGGAGACGGCCAGCAGCGCCCCGGAGCGGACGAGGGAACGGCGGGAGACGACCATGTTCCCCAATGTAAAGAGTCGTCGCGGTCCGGTGCGCCGGTGTGACGGTTCGTGATCGCCCCCACTTCCGGGGATGCGCCGGGGACCTGCCGGGCCGGCGCCTGGGACGCGGCACCCTCCGCGGCGCTCAGCGGTCGGCGCCGTTCAGCGGTCGGCGCCGCTCAGCGGTCGGGGGCGCTCAGACCCAGGCGGCGTACTCCTCCAGGGACACCGCGTCGGCGACGATGACGGTGACGTTGTCCCGCCCGCCGGTCCGCAGCGCGGCCTGCAGCAGGACGTCGGCGGCCTCCTTGGGGTGCGGCACCGAGCCGAGCACCCGGGCCATGTGGGCGGGGCTGAGCTCGTTGGTCAGTCCGTCCGAGCACAGCATCAGCCGCTCCCCCGGCTGCGCGGGCAGCACCCACACGTCCGGCTCCCACACCTGGCCGGTGCCCAGGGCCCGGGTGATCACGTTGCGCCGCGGGTGCACCAGGGCCTGGGCGGAGGTCAGCTGGCCGATCGAGACGAGGTACTGCACCTCGGAGTGGTCCACGGTGAGCTGCGCCAGCCCCGGGGTGCCGTCGCCCTGGCCCGTCCCGTCCGGGGGCGGCAGCAGCCGGTAGGTGCGGGAGTCGCCCGTGTTGAAGACGAGCCAGAACATCCGCCCGTCCAGCTGCGCCAGCCACACCCCGGTCACCGTGGTCCCGGCCCGGCCCTCGCACGCGCTCTGGATGTGCTGGTCCGCCTGCCACAGCACCGAGCGCACCCGCCGCACGGCCTCGATCGCGTCGTCGGGGATCTCCGGGTCCAGCCGCAGCTCCCGCTCCACGGTGGCGCGGAACCGGGCGATGTCCAGGGGTGGGTCCGGCTCCGACACCGCGAAATCCCGGAAGTCCTCCAGCCGGAACAGCGGGGAGGCACCGAGCGTGCGCACGCACAGGGCGCTCGCGACCTCACCGGCCTCGTGCCCGCCCATCCCGTCCGCCACGGCGCACATCGTGGCGGTGACCACCAGGGCGTCCTCGTTGGACTCCCGGCGCAGACCGCGGTCGGTGGCCGCCCCGGCCCGGATGACGAGGGGTGCGCTCATTCGAAGTCGACCTCCAGCCCGGGTCCGGCGCCCTGGGCGAGCGCGACGGGCTGGACGTCGCCGAAGCCCCGGACGTTGCGCGTGGACTGCGGGAGGAGGATGAACCGGTCGTCGCCGGAGAGCACGGCGGCGGTCGAGGCGTCCACGAGCACGGAGCCCGGTTCGGTGAGGGCCACGAGCCGGGAGGCCAGGTTCACCGTGGGCCCGTAGATGTCGCCCAGCCGCGGCAGCACCCGGCCCCAGACGAAGGCCACCCGGGCCTGCGGGAGCTCGGGGTCGTCGCGGATGGCGCGCGAGAGCGCCAGGGAGATCTGCGCCCCGCCCTGCGGGGTCTCGGCCAGGAACATGACCTCGTCCCCGATGGTCTTGATCAGCCGGCCCCCGCCCACCGCGATCACCTCGGCGCAGCGCTGCTCGAAGCGCTGCACGAGGTTGGCCAGGGTGCGCTCGTTCATCTGCCGGGACAGGGAGGTGTAGGAGACGAGGTCGGCGAAGCCGACCCCGCGCGCGAGCGGGAGGATGGAGGAGGGCCCGTCCTCGTCGATCGTGCCGGTGGCGGTGGAGCCGTCCGGGCGCTCCACGCGCATCGCCAGCCGCTGCACGGCGGCGTTCATCTGGCGCCGCCACGAGTAGACGAGCAGGTTCTCGATCGCGTCGATGAGGTCCGGGAGCAGGTGCAGCAGCTCCCGGCGCGCGGCGGCGTCGGTCATGCCGCCGTGCACCACCATGTCCTCGACCAGGGCCTCGACCTGCCACACGACCATGCGATCGGTCATCTGCCCGATCGAGCGCACCAGGGACAGGGCCGCCTCCTCGGTGACCTGCTCCTCGAGCACCATGGTGGAGAGCACCCGCAGCGCCTCGGAGTCCTGCTCGGTGAACCACACGTCGTCGTCGGTGAGGTTCGGGAAGCCCAGGGCCCGCCACACCTTCCGCGAGGACAGCAGGGACAGCCCGCCCCGGCGCGCGGCCTCGCGGCGGCGCAGGACGCGCTCGGAGCCCAGGAGGGTGCGCTCCAGGGCCTGGACGGCCGCCTTGGACTCGTCCGAGCGGTAGAGGTTGGCCTGCACCGGATTGTGCAGGTTGAGGTTCAGCTGCTCCGTCTGGGGGCCGAGCGCCGGCTCGCCCCGGTCCTCCGGGTCCTCGTTGGCCACGCGTCACTCCTGTTCCTGGGGGACGGTCCGCCGGCCCCACGGTCGGCGCGCAAGGACGGACGGGTCCGGGCGTGGTGCCACGACCGCGTCCTGCCCCACTCTAGTGGGACGCCGGTCCCCCGCGCCCCCGCCGGAGCCGCCCGTGCGCTGCTCGTCCGCGGCCCGCCGGATGAGCTCGGCCAGCCGGTCGGCCTCCGGGGCGTGCTCCAGGCGCAGCCCGCAGAGGGGGCCGAAGTCGGCCACGACGCGCCCGTCGCGCCGGCCCAGCGACGGGCCCCGGGGGCGCTCCACGACGGCCCGGCGCAGCTGCGCCAGCGGCAGGGCCACGTCCCGCCGGGGCCCGCCCGGGCGCACCAGCACGAGGTGGCGGGTGGTGAGCACGTAGCGCGTGCGCCACCAGCGCAGCAGCGGGCGCACGCACCAGCGCAGCAGCCCGGCGGCCGCGGCCACCAGCAGGAGGACGTCCAGTGCGCCGTGCACCGTGATCCAGGGCTCGGCCACGGGGCGCCAGCGCAGTTCGAGGGCCCGCTGGGCCAGCGAGAGCGCGAACACGACGAGCAGCAGCACCAGGAGGGGGCGCAGCAGCCGCGCACCGTGGGCACGGGTGGCGACGAGCACCCGCTCGCCGGACTGCAGGGCGGGCCGGGCGGGCACGGTCAGGCCTTCCCCGGGGCGGCCGGGCGCAGGTGCACGACGTCGCCGGCGGTCACCTCGTGCTCCGTGCCGGCGTCGTCGCGCAGCAGCAGCCCGCCGTGGGCGCCGAGGCCCACGGCGGTGCCCGTGACGGGCTCCGCGCCGCCGGGCAGCTCGGCGCGCACCGAGCGCCCGAGGGTCTCCATCCGGTCCTCGACCAGGCGGCGCAGCGGTCCGCCGGGTCCCGTGGCGGCGGCCGGGTCCGCGCAGAACTGCCGGTAGCGGGGCACGAACGCGCCCAGCACGGCCTCGAGGACGGCCGCGCGCGCCACGTCCCGGCCGGTGGCCCGGCGCACGGACGTGGCCGTGGCCACGGGCAGCTCCTCCTGGGAGACGTTGATCCCGGTGCCCAGGACCACGGCCGGGGCCCGGTGCGGGTCCAGGACGAGACCCGCCAGCAGGCCCGCGACCTTGCGCCCGTCGACGAGCACGTCGTTGGGCCACTTGATCCGCGCCCCGGCGCCCGCCACGCCCGCCAGGGCCTCCACCACGGCCGCGGCCATCAGCAGGGTCAGCCACGGGAAGTGCTGGGTGGGCAGCGGCCGTCCGCCCGCGCCGGCCGGGCGCAGCAGGACGCTGAAGGTCAGGGCGGTGCCGGGCTCGGTGGTCCACACCCGGTCCAGCCGGCCGCGCCCGGCGCTCTGGTGGCCGGTCAGCAGGAGGGACAGGTCCGTCCAGGGCCGGGCGGGGGCCGCTCCGCGGGCCTGCCGGAGGACGGCCGCCGTCAGCTGCTCGTTGGTGGAGCCGACCTCGTCGAGGACGTCGATCCGCCCGGCGCCCAGGGCCTCCAGGGCGGCGAGCACGGCGGGGTCGCGCAGGTCGGCGGCAAGGGGGTCGGGCACGGCGCTCCTCGGGTCGGTGGTCTCCGGCGACGCGGGCGGGCCGGTGCTGTGCGCCCGGACGCGCTCCGCGTAGTGTCGGGTTCCGTCCACACTAATAGCCGCGTTCCCCGGGAGCCGCCTGGGCGCTTCCCCGCCCGGTGGCGGAGGGCCGCGGCACGTCCCGCAGGAGTCATCGTGAGCGCAGCCGAGAACCCCACGACGTTCGCCGTCACCTACGTCTACGGCGGCCCGGCCGACGTCCTGGCCGCCCGCCGGCCCGAGCACCGGGAGTACCTCGGCGGCCTGGTGGCGCAGGGCCACCTCCTGGCGTCCGGGCCGTACGACGACGAGGGCCCGGCCGGGGCGCTGCTGGTGTTCGCCGCCGAGGACGCGGCCGCGGTCGAGCGGCTCACCGACGAGGACCCGCTGGTGCGCCACGGGGTGGTCACCGAGCGGACCGTCCGGCCCTGGAAGGTGGTCCTCGGCCGCGTGGGCTGAGGACCCGGCGCCCCGCACCGGATTTTGTAGGACTCCTACAACAGGGGGCGCCCCGGCCGCGGACTAGAGTGAGCAGGTCCCCTGGCCGCCCCGCCCGGGCCGCTCGGCCCGCCGGCTCGGCCGCGTACCAGACCACGAGGTGCTTGTGATCCACGACCTGACGACCACCGCCGGCAAGATCGCCGACTTCCACGACCGCCGGGCCCGCTCCGAGGCCCCCGCGGGGCAGGCGGCGATCGACAAGCAGCACGCCCGGGGCAAGAACACCGCCCGCGAGCGCGTCGAGCTGCTCCTCGACGAGGGCTCCTTCGTGGAGTTCGACGCGCTGGCCACCCACCGCTCCACGGCCTTCGGCATGGACGCCAAGAAGCTGCCCGGGGACGGTGTGGTCAGCGGCTACGGCACGGTGGACGGGCGCCTGGTGGCCGTCTACTCCCAGGACTTCGCGGTCTTCGGCGGGTCCCTGTCCCAGGTCAACGGCGAGAAGATCGTCAAGGTGCAGAAGTTCGCGCTGCGCAACGGCTGCCCGGTGATCGGCATCAACGACGGCGGCGGGGCGCGGATCCAGGAGGGCGTGGCGTCCCTGGCCATGTTCGCGGACATCTTCAACATGAACGTGCGCTCCTCCGGCGTGGTCCCGCAGATCTCCCTGATCATGGGCCCGTGCGCCGGCGGCGCCGCCTACTCCCCGGCCCTGACCGACTACATCGTGATGGTCGACAAGACCTCGCACATGTTCATCACCGGCCCCGACGTGATCCGGACGGTCACGGGCGAGTCGGTGGACATGGAGACCCTCGGCGGGGCCCGCCAGCACAACACGACCACGGGCACGGCCACCTACCTCGCCGACGACGAGCAGGACGCCTTCGACTTCGTGCACGAGCTGCTCGAGTTCCTGCCGGCCAACAACCTGCAGGAGGCTCCCCTGCTGGACCACGACCAGGAGGACGAGGCCACCGACCTCGACGCCGCGCTGGACACCCTGGTCCCGGACTCCGCCAATCAGCCCTACGACATGCGCACGGTGATCGAGGCCGTCGTGGACGACGGTCACTTCCTGGAGATGCAGGCGCTCTACGCCCCCAACGTGATGATCGGCTACGCCCGGGTCGAGGGGCACACGGTGGGCATCGTGGCCAACCAGCCCCTGCAGTTCGCGGGCACCCTGGACATCGCCGCCTCCGAGAAGGCCGCCCGGTTCGTCCGGCACTGCGACGCGTTCAACGTCCCGATCCTCACCCTGGTGGACGTGCCCGGCTTCCTGCCGGGCACCGACCAGGAGTTCAACGGGATCATCCGCCGCGGCGCGAAGCTGCTCTACGCCTACGCCGAGGCGACCGTCCCGCTGGTCACGCTGATCACCCGCAAGGCCTACGGCGGGGCGTACATCGTGATGGGCTCCAAGAAGCTCGGGGCGGACGTCAACCTGGCCTGGCCCACCGCGCAGATCGGCGTGATGGGCGCCCAGGGCGCCGTGGAGATCCTCTACCGCCGCGATCTCAAGGCCGCGGCGGACAGCGGCGAGGACGTCGAGGCGCTGCGCGCCGAACTGGTGCAGAAGTACGAGGAGAGCCTGCTCAACCCCTACCAGGCGGCCGAGCTCGGCTACGTGGACGCGGTGATCTCCCCCTCCGAGACCCGGGTCCAGGTGCTCAAGGCCCTGCGGGCGCTGCGCGACAAGCGCGCGACGATGCCCGCCAAGAAGCACGGGAACATCCCGCTGTGAGCGCCCCCGAGCCCGTGCAGGGCGCCCCGGCGCTGCGCTTCGTGGCCGGCAACCCGACCCCGGAGGAGGTCGCCGCCGTCACGGCGGTGCTGCTCGCCCGCGGCACCGGGAGCGGGTCCTCCGCCGCGAGCTCCCCGGGCCGCCGGGACCAGTTCCGCCGGATGCGGCTGGGGCTGCGCCTGCGCCCTGGCCGCGGCGCGTGGCGGCGGAGCAAGCCGGAGGAGTGAGGCCGGAGGGATGATCCCGAGGAGTCGGCCCCGGAAGTGATGCCCGGCGGCAGGCCTGCGGCGTGCGCCCCCGGCGGTGCGCCCCGTCCCGGCCGGCGGCTGCCCGGACCGTCCGGCCCCCGGCGCTACTGTGGCGTGCATGAGCACTTTCCGGCCCGACCCCCCGTCCTCCGCCGGCCCGGCCCCGCTCGGCGCCGGGCACCGTGAGCCCACGGCCGTCGACGCCGTGGCCGAGCGCTGGTTCGGGCGCGCCATGGAGCTGGACCCGGCCCAGGCCACCGTGCACGGCTTTCCCGGCCGCGAGACCGAGTACCGCGACTTCGGCCCCGAGGGCCTGGAGGCCCGGGCGGAGGCCGTCCGCGAGACGCTGGCGGAGCTGACCGGCGTGGTCCCCGCCGACGACGTCGACCGGGTGACGGTGCACGCGCTGCGCGAGCGGCTGGGCCTGGAGCAGCTCCTGCACGAGGAGGGCCTGCGGGGCGGGGAGGTCAACAACATCTCCTCCCCCGTGCAGGAGATCCGGGACGTCTTCGACGACCTGCCCCGGCGCACCCCCGAGGACTGGGCCCACATCGCCGGGCGGCTGCGCAACGTGCCCGCGGCCGTGGACTCCTACGTGGCGGGTCTGCGCGCGGCCCGCGCCCGGGGCCGCTGCGCCTCCGTGGTCCAGCTGCGCAACGCCGCCCGCCAGTGCGAGGGCTACGCCGCCGACCGGGGCTTCTTCGCCCGGCTCGCCGGCGGTCCGCACGTGCCCGAGGGGATGCGCCGGGAGCTCGCCGAGGCGGCCGGGCAGGCACGGCACGCCTACCGCCGCCTCGCTAGGGTGCTGGGCGAGGAGCTCGCCGCGCACGCCCCGCACGCGGACGCCGTGGGCCCGGACGTCTACACCCTGCGCCTGCAGGAGTTCCTCGGCGCCGTGGTGGACCCGGCGACGGTCTACGCGTGGGGGGTGGAGCAGCTGCGCACGGTCGTGGCGGAGGAGGAGGCGCTCGCCCGGCGGATCGCCCCCGGGGCCACCCCGGCCCAGGCCATGGCGGCCCTCGACGCGGACCCGGACCGGCAGCTGCACGGCACCGACGCCCTGCGGGCGTGGATGCAGGACCTCTCCGACGCCGCCGTGGACGCGCTCGCGGGCACCCACTTCGAGATCACCGGGCCGATGCGCCGGCTCGAGTGCCGGATCGCGCCCACCCACGACGGCGGCATCTGGTACTCGATGCCCAGCGCCGACTTCTCCCGCCCGGGGCGCATGTGGTGGTCGGTGCCCGAGGGCACCGGGACGTTCACCACGTGGGAGCAGACCACCACCGTCTACCACGAGGGCGTCCCGGGCCACCACCTGCAGTTCGGCACGGCGCTGGCCAACTCCGGGGAGCTCAACCGGTGGCGGCGGATGGGCGTGTGGGTCTCCGGCCACGGGGAGGGGTGGGCGCTGTACGCCGAGCGGCTGATGGACGAGCTCGGCCACCTCCAGGACCCCGGGGACCGGATGGGCATGCTCGACGCGCAACGGCTGCGCGCCGCCCGGGTGGTCTTCGACGTCGGGTTCCACTGCGGGTACCGCATTCCCCGGGAGCTCGGCGACGCCCTGGGCGGTGCCCGCGCCGGTGAGGTGTGGACCCCCGAGGACGGCTGGCGGTTCCTGCGATCGAACATCGTGATGCAGGACCCCATGCTGCGCTTCGAGTGGATGCGCTACATGGGCTGGCCCGGACAGGCCCCCTCGTACAAGGTCGGCCAGCAGCTGTGGGAGCAGGCCCGGGAGTCCGCCCGGGCCGGCGCGGGCTCCGGGTTCCGGCTCAAGGACTTCCACTCGCGGGCCCTCCGGCTCGGCTCCGTGGGCCTGGACACGCTGGCCTACGCCCTGGACCTGTGAGGTCCGTCATAAGGACGTCACATTTCTTCATCGTCATTCGGTGTTGTATATTCCGCGGGCCTATCGTGGGCACATGATTTCCGCAGAAAGCAATCGACGCCTGCCCCGGTGGATGACCTCCTTCGGGCCGCAGATCGTGATCGCCCTCCTCCTGGGCGTGGTGCTGGGCACCGTCGCCGACAGCCTCGGCGGCGACCCCGACACGGACCCGAACTGGCTCATGACCGCCCTGGACACCATCGGCACGAGCTACGTGAGCCTGCTCAAGGCCGCCGTGGTCCCCCTCATCGTGACCGCGGTGATCTCCTCGATCGCCAACCTGCGGGAGGTCTCCAACGCCGCGCGCCTGGCCTGGAAGACCCTGCTGTGGTTCGGCATCACCGCCCTGATCGCGGTGACGGTCGGGCTGGTGCTCGGCCTCGTCGTCGAGCCCGGTGCGGGCACGGGTGCCGCCGCCCCCGCCGAGCAGTACTCCGGGACCCAGGGCTCGTGGCTGGCCTTCCTCACCGGCCTGGTCCCCGCCAACTTCCTGGGCCTGCAGGTCTCCTCCTCCGTGGTGGACCCGGAGACCGTGCAGACCGCCCTGGGCTTCAACGTGCTGCAGGTCCTCGTGGTCTCGGCCGCCGTCGGCATCGCCGCCCTCAAGGTGGGCGAGCCCGCCGAGCCGTTGTTGGCCGTGATCCGCGCCGCGCTGGCCGTGGTGCAGAAGGTCGTCTGGTGGATCATCCGCCTGGCCCCGCTGGGCACCCTCGGCCTGATCGGCCGGGCCGTGTTCGAGTACGGCTGGACCTCGATGGGCGGGCTGCTGAGCTTCGTCGCCACCGTCTACGCCGGCCTGCTGATCGTCGCCTTCGTGGTCTACCCGGTGCTGGTCAAGGCGCACGGGCTGTCCGTCCGGCAGTACTTCTCCGGGGTGTGGCCGGCCGTGCAGCTGGGCTTCGTCTCCCGCTCCTCGGTGGGCACGATGCCCCTGACCCAGCGCGTCACCGAGCGCAACCTCGGTGTGCCCCGGGCCTACGCGTCCTTCGCCGTGCCGCTGGGCGCCACCACGAAGATGGACGGCTGCGCCGCGGTCTACCCGGCGATCGCCGCCCTGTTCGTCGCGCAGTTCTACGGGATCGACCTCGACGTCACCCACTACGTGCTCATCGCCCTCGTCTCCGTGCTGGGCTCGGCGGCGACCGCCGGCACCACCGGGGCCACGGTGATGCTCACCCTGACCCTGTCGACCCTGGGGCTGCCGCTCGACGGCGTGGGGCTCCTGCTGGCCGTGGACCCGATCATCGACATGGGCCGCACCGCGCTGAACGTGGCCGGCCAGGCCCTGGTGCCCACCATCGTGGCCCGCCGCGAAGGCCTGCTCGACCGGGCCCTCTACGACGCCCCGCGCACCGGGGACCCGTTCGTGCCCGAGGCCCCGGCCGACGGCGCGGAGCCCGCGGGGACCGCCGAGCCGGTCGCGGCGGGCGCCGTCCGCTGACCGTCCCGACCCGTCCGAGGGGCGGGGAACCGGGGGAATGCCCGACGCATTCCGCCAGTTCCCCGCCCCTCGTTCTTCGTGGACGCGTCCCGGGCTACGCTGGGCACCGGCACGAGACCTGGGTCACGGCGGGAGACGGGGAGGGCGCGTGGGCGCAGCGGCGGAGGGCTCGACGACGGACCCGCTGCTGCGGCTGTCCTGGGCCCGGTCACTGAGCCACCTGGCGGCACCGGAGCGCTGCGCCCCGCGCGTGGTGCTGGACCGCACGGACCTCCGGGAGGCCGGGGCCCCGCTGCGGGCCCTGCTGCCGGTGCTGGACGAGCTGCTCACCCCCCTGGCCGAGGACACCGGCCTGGTGGTGGCGGTCACCGACCCCGGCGGGGTGCTGCTGCGGGTCCGCGGCAGCGCACAGACCCGACGGCGCGCGGAGGACATGGGCTTCCTGGAGGGCGCCGACTGGTCCGAGCACGCCGTGGGGACCAACGCCCCGGGCACGGCCCTGGTGCTGCGCCGGCCCGTCACCGTGCACCGGGAGCAGCACTTCTACCCCGAGGCCCGGCCGTGGTCCTGCACCGCGGCCCCGCTGCTGCACCCGCTCACCGGCGAGCTGCTGGGAGCCGTGGACCTCACCGGCGGGGACGCCGCCGCCGACCCCGCCACCCGCGCGCTGATCGGCGCGGCGGTGCGCGCCGCGCGGGCGGAGCTGGCCCTGGCGCTGCGCCGCGAGCCGCCGGCCCGCGGCCCGGTCCTCGCCCCGGCGTCCGCGCCGTTCGTTCCTCCGCTCACCGCACCGCCCGCCGCCCCGGCGCCCGGCTGCGCGTGCTCGGCGGCGCGCCGCCGGCCCTGGTCCTGGCGGGCCGCGCCCTCGAGCTCACCGAGCGCCACGCCGAGATCCTGCTGGCGCTCTCCCGCGCCGGAGCGGGGCTGAGCACCGCGGAGCTCTCGGCGAGGCTGTGGGACGGCCGCGCCCAGGAGGCCACGGTGCGGGCCGAGGTGCTGCGCCTGCGGCGGCTGCTGGACTCCCGGGGCGGGCCCGTGATCGCCTCCCGCCCCTACCGGCTCTGCGCCCCGCTGCCCTCGGACGCCGGCCGGGTGCTCGAGCTGCTCGACCGCGGCTCCCACCGGCGGGCGCTGCGGGAGTACACCGGCGCGCTCCTGCCCCACTCCGAGGCGCCGGCGGTGGTGGCACTGCGCCACCGGCTGTCCGGGCTGCTGCGCGAGGCGGTCCTCACCGACGGCTCCGCCGAGGCCGTGCGGCAGTACCTGGAGCTGCCCGAGGCCGCCGACGACGCCGAGGCGTGGGCCCTGCTGCTGCGCCTGCTGCCGGCCCGCTCCCCGCCGGCCGGCGGTGCTCGAGCTCGAGCGGCTGCGCGACTGACCTCCGGGCCCGCCGTGCGGCACGCCGGCACCGGCGGCACCGCGGGACGCGCGGGCGGCGTGCAACGTGCGTGCAACGTGCGCCTGCGTAGCGTGAGCCACGTCACACAGCGGCACGGGACCGGCCGGACACAGCCCGCCCGCCGCCGCCCGACGCACCGTCCCGCACAAGGAGCGAGTCACCATGAGCGTTGAAACGCAGTCCCTCACCACCGTCTACGCGCAGCCGGGCACCGAGGGCTCGAAGATCACCTTCAAGCCCCGCTACGAGCACTGGATCGGCGGGGAGTGGGTGCCGCCCGTCAAGGGCCAGTACTTCGAGAACATCTCCCCGGTCAACGGCAAGCCCTTCACCGAGGTGGCCCGCGGCACCGCCGAGGACATCGAGGCCGCCCTCGACGCCGCCTGGGCGGCCGCCCCCGCCTGGGGGAAGACGTCCGTGGCGGAGCGGGCCCTGGTGCTGCACCGGATCGCCGACCGGATGGAGCAGAACCTGGAGATGCTCGCCGTGGCCGAGACCTGGGACAACGGCAAACCGGTCCGGGAGACCATCAACGCCGACATCGCCCTGGCCATCGACCACTTCCGCTACTTCGCCGGCGCGATCCGCGCCCAGGAGGGCACGCTCTCCCAGCTGGACGACAACACCACCTCCTACCACTTCCACGAGCCGCTCGGGGTGGTGGGGCAGATCATCCCCTGGAACTTCCCGATCCTCATGGGCGTGTGGAAGCTGGCCCCCGCCCTCGCGGCGGGCAACGCCGTGGTCCTCAAGCCCGCCGAGCAGACCCCGGCGTCGATCATGGTGCTCATGGAGCTGATCGCCGACCTGCTCCCGCCCGGGGTGGTCAACGTGGTCAACGGCTTCGGCGTGGAGGCGGGCAAGCCGCTGGCCTCCAGCCCGCGGATCCGCAAGATCGCGTTCACCGGCGAGACGACCACCGGCCGGCTCATCATGCAGTACGCCTCGCAGAACATCATCCCGGTCACCCTGGAGCTGGGCGGGAAGTCCCCCAACATCTTCTTCGAGGACGTCGCCGCCGCCCGGGACTCCTTCTACGACAAGGCGCTCGAGGGCTTCGCGTTCTTCGCCCTCAACCAGGGCGAGGTCTGCACCTGCCCGTCCCGCGCCCTGATCCAGGAGGGGATCTACGACCGGCTGCTGGGCGACGGCGTCGAGCGGGTGCAGCAGATGGTCCAGGGCAACCCGCTGGACCTCAACACGCAGGTCGGCGCGCAGGCCTCCAACGACCAGCTGCAGAAGATCCTGTCCTACATCGACATCGGCAAGCAGGAGGGCGCGAAGGTCCTGGTGGGCGGCGAGCGCAACGTCCTGGACGGCGACCTCGCCGAGGGCTTCTACGTGTCCCCCACGGTGTTCGAGGGCCAGAACTCGATGCGCATCTTCCAGGAGGAGATCTTCGGCCCGGTGCTGTCCGTCACCCGGTTCTCCGACTACGCCGACGCGATCCGCACCGCCAACGACACCCTCTACGGCCTCGGTGCGGGCGTGTGGGCCCGCAGCGGCAACCTCGCCTACCGGGCCGGCCGGGACATCGAGGCCGGGCGGGTGTGGGTGAACCAGTACCACAACTACCCGGCCCACTCCGCCTTCGGCGGCTACAAGTCCTCCGGCATCGGCCGCGAGAACCACCTGATGATGCTGGACCACTACCAGCAGACCAAGAACCTGCTGGTCTCCTACTCCGAGGACGCCCAGGGCTTCTTCTAGGCCGCACGCGGCGGGCGCCCGCCCCGGCCGGGCGGCCCGCCCGGCCGGGC
>NZ_MKJW01000154.1:1997-9981 GCF_001942375.1 Kocuria sp. CNJ-770 | reverse complement strand
TGGAACTGGCGCTCGACGATCGCGTGGTCGTCGGCGATCAGGTGGTCGATGTCACCGGGCTGGGTGGGATAGGACAGTGCCATGGGTGGGTCTCCTCACAGGGGACGGTGGGCCGGGCGTACCCCGGCCTGCTGCCGGACCTCGATCCGGGGCACCGGGAACCGGTGCCGGAAAGCAGCCCCGGAACGCGGTGCCGGGGCGTGCGGCAGGGCGGGCGGGCCAGGACGGGTGCCGGGCCCGCCCGGCCGGAGCGGTCAGGGCGTGGGCATCCCGCCGGTCGCGGCGAGGGTCTCCCCGCTGACGTAGCTGGACTCCTGGGAGGCCAGGAACACGTAGGCCGGGGCCATCTCCGCGGGCTGGCCCGGCCGGCCCAGCGGGGCCTCGGAGGCGCCGAACTCGGGCAGCTTCTCCGCAGGCTGTCCGCCCACGACCTGCAACGGGGTCCACACCGGACCCGGCGCCACGACGTTGACCCGGATGCCCTTGGGCGCCAGCTGGGCGGCCAGGGCCTTGCTGAAGCCGTTGATCGCGTACTTCGTGGAGGCGTAGTCCACCAGGATCGGGGCCGGCTGGTAACCCTGGATCGAGGAGGTGTTGATGATCGCCGAACCCGGCCCCAGGTGCGGCACGGCGGCCTTGCACAGCCAGAACATGGCGTAGACGTTGGTCTTGTAGGTCTCGTCGAACTGCTCGTCGGTCAGCTCCAGGATGTCCGGGCAGTACTGCTGCTTGCCGGCGATGTTGGCCAGGATGTCGATCCCGCCCAGCTCGGCCACCGCGGTGGCGATCAGCTGCTCGCAGTAGGCCTTGTCGGTGACGTCCCCGGGCACGGCCACGGCACGGCGCCCAGCGGCCTCGATGAGCTCCACGACCTCACGGGCATCCGGCTCCTCCTCGGGCAGGTAGGACAGCACCACGTCGGCGCCCTCCCGGGCGTAGGCGATCGCCGTGGCCCGGCCGATGCCGGAGTCCGCACCGGTCACCACGGCCTTACGGCCCGCCAGCCGCCCGGAACCGCGGTAGCTGGACTCCCCGGAATCGGGCTTCGGCGCCATCTCGCCCTGCAGGCCCGGCCCCTCCTGCTGCTGCTCGAAGCTCTCGTCAGGACCGGGATACTGCGTCGTGGGATCCTGCATCGTGTACTGGTCGGACATCGGGTGCCTCTCCGTCGGGTGGACCGTCAGCTTGCTTGTTACCCAATCTCCCAGCCGTCCGTGGAGGTGTCAATGAATCGGTGCTCTACGCGAACTGCGCTCTCGTGACTCGCCGGGCTCTGACTCCGCGCAGATCAGTCACAAAGCCGCAGGGCCTGCTGGCAACCACGTTCCTCGCGGGGCTGCCCGAGCCCTGGCCGGTTGATGTTCGATCGGTGAATGCGCCAACACGCTACCGAAAGAGCCTTGGAAAGCCCCGCGTCACTTCACCTTCGTGTCGTCGATGCTTGAGAGCGTCATCGTCGTCCTGGTGCTCACCACCATCGAAAGAGGAGCAGGGTGGGAGAACCTCAGTAGTAGGGTAGGTTCCATCATAGAAATCAGCAGGCTGTCGTTTCGGTTGGAGCAACGGCCTTGAGAGGGAGGTTCGATGAAGGCTCTGACATGGCAGGGAAAGCGCTCGGTGAGCGTGGAGGAGGTTCCGGATCCCAGGATCCAGGAGCCCACGGACGCGATCGTGCGGATCACCTCCTCCGCCATCTGTGGCTCGGACCTGCACCTGTACGAGGTGCTGGGCCCGTTCATGGACCGAGGTGACATTATTGGCCACGAGCCGATGGGCATCGTGGAGGAGGTCGGCTCGGCCGTCACGAACATCAAGGCTGGCGACCGGGTGGTGATCCCGTTCAACGTCTCCTGCGGGCACTGCTTCATGTGCCGGAAGGGCCTGCAGTCCCAGTGCGAGACCACCCAGGTCCGGGAGTACGGCAGCGGCGCAGTCTTCCTGGGCTATTCCCGCCTCTACGGCTCCGTGTCGGGTGGTCAGGCCGAGTATTTGCGGGTGCCGCACGCTGACTACGGGCCCATCAGAGTCCCCGACACCGGTGAGGACGAGCGGTACCTGTACCTCTCCGATGTGGTCCCGACGGCCTGGCAGGCCGTGCAGTACGCCGCGCCCCCGGAGGGTGGCTCACTGGCTGTGCTGGGTCTGGGTCCGATCGGGCAGATGTCGGCCCGGATCGGTCGGTACCTCGGCTACCGGGTGATTGCGGTGGACCCCGTGGCCGAGCGCCGGGCCATGGCTCAGCGCCATGGGATCGAGACACTGGACTCCTCTCACGATGTGGCAGAGCAGCTGAAGGACCTCACGGACGGGCGCGGACCGGACTCCGTGGTAGATGCCGTCGGGATGGAGGCCCACGGCTCCCCGGTGGCAGGTGTGGTCCACAAAGCGGTGGGGTTGCTGCCGTCCCCGCTGGGCCGGCAGGCGATGGAGACAGCCGGGGTGGACAAGCTCGACGCGCTCTACACCGCCATCGACGCTGTCCGGCGCGGAGGCACGATCTCGATCAGCGGCGTGTATGGCGGGACGAAGGACCCCCTGCCGCTGCTGACGATGTTCGACAAGCAGATCCAATTGCGGATGGGCCAGTGCAACGTGAAGTCCTGGATCGATGACCTGCTCCCGCTGGTCGACGACCCCTCGGACCCGCTGGGCGTCCTGGACCTGAAGACCCACACGGCGTCGTTGGATGAGGCGCCGCAGATGTATGAGATGTTTCAGAAGAAGCAGGACGGGTGCATCAAGGTGGTGCTCAAGCCGTAGTTCCGAACGGGTCGTCGGACCCTGGACCCTGTCCCTCGTGCGAGGAGCGGGATCCGAGGTGTTTTCGGCCCTGATCCATCGGTTCTGGGCGGTGGATCAGGGTTCATGCGTCGAAGTCGGTGCTGCGGCTGAGGGATTCCCAGGCGTCGACCTCGGTGCGCAGCGCGTCGAGTGCGGCGCGGAATCCGTCTGAGGCGTCGTTGCCGAGCAGCAGCATGTACGGGACCTCATCGGACTCGACGGCCGTGATGAGTGCGGCGGCGGCTTTCGTTGGATCGCCCTGCTGCGTGCCGTGCACCGTGTCGTGCTCCTTGCGGCGCTTTCCCGCGGTCTGCGCGTAGTCCGCGATCGGTTCCGCCGACTGTGTCAGGGAGCGGTCGGCGAAGTCCGTGCGGAACGCACCGGGCTCGACGACCATCACGTTGATCCCGAGCGGGGCGACCTCTTTGCGCAGCGACAGGGTCAGCGCCTCGATCGCGGCCTTGACGGCCGCGTAGTACCCGGAGCCCTCCGGGCAGATCCGCGCCCCGATCGAGGAGAGGTTCACGATCGTGCCGGAGCGGCGGGAGCGCATTCCCGGCAGCACCGCCTTGATCGTGCGCACCGTGCCGAACACGTGCGTGTCGAACAGCCGGTGGACAGGTCCGTCCTCGCCTTCTTCGACGGCGGCCCGGTAGCCGTAGCCTGCGTTGTTGACGAGGACGTCGACAACACCGAAGCGTGCCTCTGCTGCGCCTACGGCGGCGGTGACCTGCGCGTCGTCGGTGACGTCGAGCATGACGGCAATGGCGGTGTCGGGGTAGGCGTCAACGAGATCCTGGACCTTCGCCACGTCGCGGGCGGTGACGACTGCGTTGTCAACGTGGGCGAGGACGGCTTCGGCGAGTGCTCTGCCGAGTCCGGTCGAGCAGCCGGTGATGAGCCAGGTGGCCATGGACGTGCCTTCCGTCGGGGGAGTGCTGCGTGGGAACAGGCTAGAGGATCGGATGACGACTGTGCCGAGCCTCCAGCCCCTCACATCGCGGCCCGGGCGTTGCGGTATGGGTTCGTCAGGGGGTCTGTGGATCGTCGAAGCTGGCGTAGTAGGCCGCAGCCATGTCCTGGGTGCCGTGGCCCTGGGCGGCTGCGCGTTCCAGGCGTTGGGCGCTGGCGGCGGCCACGTCCAGGTGCACACCGTGCTGCTGTCCGGCTTCCACGATCAAGCGGGCGTCCTTGGCAGCGGTGTTCACTGCGAAACTGGCCGGTGACAAGCGGTCCTCCAGGATCAGGGCGGCCTTGGCGTGCAGATACCCCATGTCCAGCGGGCCGCCGGCGATGGCGTCGAAGAAGTCCTGTGGGTCCACGCCGAGGCCCTGGGCCAGGGCCATGGTCTCACCGGCGGCGTTGGTCACGGCGATCACCCAGCTGTTGGCCACGAGCTTGAGGCGGGTGGCGCTGCCGGAGGCGGCGTCGGCACCGGTCCACATCGTGCGCGCCCCGACGGCGTCGAAGACCGGTGCCACGGTCGCCCGGGCCTCGTGGGGGCCCGCGGCCAGCACGAGCAGCTGCCCGGTCTCGGCGGGCTGGCGGGTGCCCAGGACCGGGGCGTCGAAGAAGACCAGGTTGTGTCCGCGGGCGAAGCCAGCCAGTTCCTCGATGGCCTCGAGGGCCACGGTCGTGGACTGCACCCAGGCAGCACCAGCCCGCAGCCCGGGAGCGGCCTGGGCCATCACCTCGGCCACAGCAGCGCCGTCGTGGAGCATGGTAAGCACGACGTCGGCGCCGGCCACGGCCTCGGCGGGAGTCGCGGCGATGTGCACGCCCTCGCCGGCCAGGGGCTCGGCCCTGTCCCGGGTGCGGTTCCAAGCTCGGACGGTGTGTCCGGCCCGGGCCAGGTTGCCGGCCATCGCGGCTCCCATGATCCCGGTGCCCAGGACACTGACGGTGATTTTCTCGGTCATGGCCTCGACTGCCTCTCGCGGTGGTCCCATCGATGCTGCTCGCAGGCGGTGGTCGGTGCCGTACTGCGGGTGCGACCCGAACCAACTGAGCCGATGCTACGCCCGCACCATACTGGCGGCGCTGAGCGGTTCGCCTAACCGAGCTCGGCCGGCCTTCGAGCATCGGGCTGGCCCGGCACCGCAACGGAGATCGGGTCTGTGCGCGTTCCCGTTGATGGTGTTCTGCCATGCGCGCGTGGGCACCGCATTGCCGTGCACGAGCACGCGGGGCGGGGCTATTCAAGGCAGCGACCGTGTGGGCGGATGAGGGCTCATCGTGGTGCTGGGCCACCTCGTTGGGCGGACGTTTCAGGAGCGGCCAGGGCGCCGGCGCCCCCGACGCGGCGCTGCTGGCCCGGGCCACCGTGTGGGCCGGTTCCGCACCGGAGGCCGCCGGGGAGGTCTTCAACATCACCAACGGTGACCAGATCCGCTGGCGTCACCTGTGGCCGGTGTTCGCCCGCCACTTCGGGATGGACTACGCCGAACCGCAGCCCGTGCCCCTGGTCGAGGCCATGGCCCAGCACGAAGAGCTCTGGGGCCGCCTGGTTGAGCGTCACGGTCTGGTGCCCACCCCGTACCAGGACCTGGTCGGGTGGGCCTTCGGGGATTTCCTCTTCCGCTCCGAGTTCGACAACGTCTCCTCCACGATCAAGGCGAGGCAGGTCGGCTTCCCCGACTGCCTGGACACTGAGGACCGGTTCCTGGAACTGTTCGACCAGCTCGCGGCCAACAGGATCATTCCACCCCTGTCCTGACGTCGCACAGGATCTCTCGGCGCACCGGGCGAGCTGTCCCTCCCGCGCACACGGATCGACCCGACGAGGCCGGATGCCTCAGCCCCGCCGTGGACTGAAGAGGGCATCCTGTCGACGGCGGGGCTTCCTCGTGCTCAGGCCAGGCATCGCGCAGCACCGGCTGTTGGTCGCCATCGATCCATCTGCCGAGGACGTCGGTGGACTTGGCCTTGGGGGCTGCGCTGTGGAGCAGTGGGCAGTCTCGACAGCGAAGTGCTCAGGGTTGTGGCGTCGGTGGTGTTTTCTGCCGGGCGGCTCAGAACCCGGAGGGGTTGCGGGGGGTGTAGGCCTGTTCGAGGCGGCCGATCTCCTCCTCCGTGAGCTCCAGCTCCACGGCGGCCACGGCGTCGTCGATGTGGCGTTCCTTCGTGGCGCCCACGATCGGCGCCGTCACGGCGGGCCGGGCGGCGACCCACGCGAGGGCGACCTGGGCCATCGGCACCTCGCGTGCGCCGGCGATGGCCTCGACGGCCTCGACGATCGCCCGGTTCGCCTGCACGTCCTGCTGGTACAGGCCCTGGCCGAACGCGTCGGTGCTCTCCCGGTTCCCGGAGCCGGCGGAGCCCCACGGCCGCGCCAGCCTGCCGCGGGCGAGGGGGCTCCACGGCAGCACTCCCACCCCGGTCGCTTGGCAGAAGGGGTGCATCTCCCGTTCTTCCTCGCGCTCGAGCAGGTTGTACTGGTCCTGCATCGACACGAACTTCGTCCAGCCGTGCAGCTCGGCGGTGTGTTGCATCTGGGCGAACTGCCACGTCCACATGCTCGAGGCGCCGAGGTAGCGGGCCTTGCCGGCCTTCACGACATCGTGCAGGGCCTCCATCGTCTCCTCGACGGGGGTGACCGGGTCGAAGCGGTGGATCTGGTACAGGTCGACGTAGTCGGTCCCCAGACGGGTGAGCGAGGCGTCGATCTCGTGCATGATCGCCGCCCGGCTCAGTCCTGCGCCGTTGGCGGCGTTGCGCATCCGGCCGTGGACCTTGGTGGCGATCTGGAGCTCCTCCCGCGGGGCGATCTCCTTGAGCAGGGTGCCGGTGATCTCCTCGCTAGAACCGAGCGAGTACACGTTGGCGGTGTCGAACGTCGTGATGCCGGCCTCGTAGGCCCGGCGCACGAACGGCCGAGCCGCCTCGAGGCCCACGCTCCAGGGGTGGGTTCCCTTGGCGGGGTCGCCGTAGCTCATCATGCCGAGCACGACGGCACTCACCTCCAGGCCCGAGTTGCCCAGTCGGATGGTTCGCATGCTGTGTTCCTCTCGTTACGGCTGCCGGCGCAAGACCGCCCCTCTGGCGGTGCCGTGCGCGGCTGTTGCCCCAGCATGGCGGGTATCGGGCCAGATCGGGAGAGTGGGAACAGCTCAGGTATTCGAAGCCAGCATTGGCATCTACTTGTGGTGATCCCCTGATGGGGGGAGGACAAGGCGGGAGGACGCCTCGGCCTCCCCTCATTCCTGAATTCAGCTGAGGGCGGCCTTCAGTTCGCGTGCTGCCTGGGCGGGATCAGCTGCTCCATAGATCGCTCCGCCAGCGACGGCGACATCGGCGCCGGCCTGCCGTACGGAGGTGATCGTGGAGGCGTTGACTCCGCCGGCGACGGAAAAGGGCACACCGGCCTGCTCTCCTGCGGTCAGCAGAGCACTGAGGTCGTAGCCGGGCTGGGCCTGCTCGTCGAGGCCTGCGTGGAACTCGACGAACTGAGCGCCCAGCTCGCGTGCCTGCTTGGCGCGGGTGACCTTGTCGTCCACGCCGATGAGGTCCACGACCACACCCTTCCGGTGAGCTCGGGCAGCCTTGACTGCACCGGCGATGGTGGAGTCGTCGGCGACACCAAGCACCGTCACGAGGTCGGCGCCGGCCTTGAACGCCAGATCGGCCTCCAGTTCTCCCGCGTCCATGGTTTTCAGATCGGCGAAGACGACCTTGTCGGGGTGCGCGTTCTTGATAGCGGTCACGGCAGTCAGACCCGCGTTCTTGACCAGGGGCGTCCCTAGCTCCAGGATGTCCACGTGTTCAGCTACCTGCTCGGCCAGAGCAAGGGCTTCTTCCACGGTCAGTACGTCCATGGCGACCTGCAGTTTCATGATGCGTCTCCTTCTGTTGTCGGGTGAGTATTGAGGCGACCGAGTGCCGCCACGGTTGCTATTCGAGGTTGGCGTGGCGCTGCCACAACTGCTCAGCGGGGGTGCCGTCGACATCCCAGAGGCTTTGGAAGACCGCTTCGGTGGCCAGGAGCAGCACCTGCTCGAAGAGGCTGCCGGCGTACTGGCGCGAAACGGTGTCTCCGTGGTCCGTTTTCTGTGCTGCGGGCACGACCACAGTCGCGTCAGCGGCCGAGGCCAGCGCTGATCCGGCATCGGTGGTGTATACAGCGAGCCGGGCACCGGCCTGCGCCGCAGTATTTGCTGCCTTGACCACACCGGCGGTGGTGCCGGATCCGGAGGCCGCGAGCAAA
>NZ_MKJW01000154.1:0-1851 GCF_001942375.1 Kocuria sp. CNJ-770 | reverse complement strand
GCGCATGGCTGCCATGCGCATCACCAGGCCGCTACGTCCGGCTCCGGCTACGAAGAGCCTCTCGGCCCGCTGAATGAGCCTGACCACGGCCACGAGCTGGTCGTGGTTCAACCGGCCGGAGGCTGCGGCGATCTCTGCCTGAATGAACTCCAGGTTCTGACGAACGCCGTCAGCTTCGGGGTCGGCAAGCATAGCGGGGGAAGGGCGCGCTTCCATGCGTTGCTCCTTACACATCGTGGGGCGATCTGTTCGTTCCTCCCATACTGGTGCACTATTTGGGTAGGAGAAGCTCCCCACAGGGATAGTTGTACCTACCTATTTGGGTGGGTGATGGTATGGATTGACATCTATAATGGGGTGGTGAGTTTACCCAGCAAGCAGATCCCCGCCGCTGCCCACGACGAGTCTTCGATCCTTCTGGAGGCGGTGATCCAGCTGGCCGAATCGCCACTGACGCAGATCGCGGAGAAACTACGGTCCGCGGTGAGTCCATATCTGGGCTGTAGCGCTTTGGTGGTCTTCACCGAGGAGTGCACAGGCCGGCCGCAGAAGAAGTGCGGGGCAGAAGAGATCATCAGCCGTGTCACGATTGAGGAGTTGGACCGGGTCCGGACATCGCTGTCGGATCTATCACCGCGTTGGGGGCGCCAGCTGATCGGTGGACAGATGCGAGAAGCCCTGGTTCTGAAATCTTCAACCAATGCCCTGCTCGTGCTGACGGACCCGGTGCAGGTGCTCAGTCGCAGTGAGGCGACGGATCTGGCCGTCGTTGTGCGGTTGTGGCACTTGGCGGCGGTGCGTATCCGGGAGAAGGTTGCGGAAGCTCCCCCGTCGTACTTGCGGGAATCACGGGCAGCTTCTGCGGAACGGGCTCGAATCACCGCTGAGCTGACGGACCAGCATTCCACAACACTGGAAACGCTTCTTGCCGTTCTGCGCTCTCCCGCTCAGGATGATGCCACAGCTCGACGTACCGTCACCGACCTGGCGGCAACGGCCTTGGTGTTCCTGCGGACCCAAAACGACCGGACTGCCGCGCTGCTGGAAGAAGCGGTGGTGACAGCGTTCCAACGATTGCTCGAAGACCTGAAGCCCTTGGTGCGTTTTCGGGGCATTGACATGCAATTCGTTGAACCTCCCATCAACGGTCGAGCCTTGCCAGGTGAAGTGGCCCATGCGGCTCGGGCGATCGTGCGCGGGCTGGTTTTGGCCATGGTCGAGCAAAAGGAGGTGCACCGGATCCGCACACAATGGGACTGCGACGGCACGAACCTGCTCATCAACATGCGAGATGATGGCAAAGGAGAGCTGTCGCTGAACGCCGACAGCTTGAAACGTCTTGAGCAGCGCGTCGAGGCGTTGCATGGTCGCATATCAGTGGAAGTGATAGCCGGATGGGGAGCTGATGTCTCCGTCGTCCTTCCTCTGGACCCGCCACAATCCACTTCTACTGAGGGTGCGATGTGGAACTTGGGGCCTCGAGAAGAAGAGGTGCTACGGCTACTCGTGGCCGGCCTGCGCAACCGTGCCATCGCTGGCGAGCTGCAAGTCAGCGAGAACACCATTAAGTTCCACATGCGCAATCTGTTCCGAAAACTCGGCGTTTCCTCCCGCGCAGAGGCCATCTCCCTAGCCGTCCGCATGGGATTTCCGCTGACAACGCCCACCCCGCAGCATTGAACGCGTTGTGATCACCGCTAATGACTATCCGGTAGTCGTCAACCGGGACTGCCGCACCATCAGGTGCCATCTGACCTGGCTTGCCGGCGGGACGAGCGCAGCCAAGGCCCGTGCGTGCGGCCGTGCAGGCGCTGGTCAGCCCATGGACACCGGATGCCGAGGCTGCTCGGC
>NZ_MKJW01000153.1:5999-10308 GCF_001942375.1 Kocuria sp. CNJ-770 | reverse complement strand
GCGTCGAATCCGTTCTCGCGGATCGGCCTGATCGAGGAGCTCGACGGGCAAACCGTGCTGGCGGATCCGTTCAGCGACGAGGTCCTCCGCACGCTCAGTGAGGAGGAAGCCCAGCTCGTCGGCGACCGCCCGTACGCCATGGAGCGGTTCGGTGAGATTCCCGACCGCCAGCTGATCATCACTTTCGACGACGGCCCCGATGCCGAGTTCACCTCCGAGATCCTCGACGTGCTCTCCGCCGAGGGGGTGCCGGCCACGTTCTTCACCGTCGGGACCAACGTGGTGAAGAACCCCGAGCTCTTCGAGCGCGTAATCCGTGAGGGGCACATGGTGGGCAATCACACCATGACCCACTTCACCTCGTGGGAGGACGGTTTCCGCAACCGTGAGGAGCTCATCGGCACCGACCGGGCCATGCGTTCCGTCGGTGGCTACGCGACTCCGTTGTTCCGTCTTCCGACCGGTGACCCGGACAACAAGGCCCTGCCCGTGCTGGAGGCCCAGCAGATGGGTTATCTGCACGTGGACTTCAACCTCGACACCCGGGACTGGGCCTACAGCCCCGGGCAGGACATCGATCTGCCCGCGCTCGACGGCGAGGGCCGCGTCGTGCTCATGCACGACGGCGGCGGGGACCGCACCGCCACCGTGGCCGCGCTCAAGGAGCTGATCACCGAGGCCAAGGCCGCCGGTTACACCTTCTCCACTTTCGCCCCCATCGTCCCCGAGGGCTACCTGCCGGTGGCCGGCACCGAACCTGCCCTGGCCGACGACGCCACCGCCTTCGCCCTGACCACCCTCATGGTCACTCCGGACGTGGTCATGGGCTGGCTCTTCTGGTTCGGCATCGGGTCTCTGACCTTAATGTCCGCCCTCTACGTGGTGCTGGCGCTGATCGGCCACCGCCGCCAGAAGCACCGGGTGTGGCGGGACATCCCCGAGGCCGACCTGCCCCTGGTTTCGGTGATCCTGCCCGTGTTCAACGAAGAACCCGTGGTCGAGCGCACCCTGGCCGCCCTGGCCGCAAGCGACTACCCGAACCTCGAAGTCATCGCTGTCGACGACGGCTCCACCGACAACACCCTGGCGATCATGCGCGACTACGCCGCACGATGGCCGGCGCTGCGGGTGCTCACCCAGCCCAACGGTGGCAAGTCCATCGCCTCCAACCACGGCATCATGGCCGCCCGGGGAGAGATCGTGGTGACCCTCGACGGGGACACGCTCTTCGAACCCCAGACCGTCCGGATGTTCGCCCGCCACTTCTACGACCAGGACACCAAGCACCCGGTCGGGGCCGTGGCCGGGCACGTGAAGGTCGGCAACCGCCGCGGAATCCTCACCATGTGGCAGTCCCTGGAGTACATCTCCGGGATCTGCGTGACCCGCATGGGCGAAGGCGTGGCCGGGGCGATCTCCATCGTCCCCGGCGCCTGCGCGGCCTGGCGCAAAGACGCCCTGCAGGCCGCCGGCGGCTACTCCCACGACACTCTCGCCGAGGACGCCGACCTCACCATGACCCTGCAAAAGCTGGGCTGGGCCGTGATCCAGGAGAATCAGGCCGTGGCCTGGACCGAAGCCCCGATGACCGTGCGCGGGCTGGCCAAGCAGCGGCTGCGCTGGACCTACGGCAACCTCCAGGCCCTGTGGAAGCACGCCGGGATGCTGTTCAACCCCCGCTACGGCTTCCTCGGCATGGTCGCCCTGCCCTACACCATGCTCGCCACCCTCATCCCGCTGGTCTTCCTGCCCCTGACCGTGCTCATGGCCGGCATCAACATCGCCGCCGGCAACTGGCAGCCCATCGCCGCCTTCGCCGGATTCGTGCTGGCCATCCACGCCATCATCTGCGTCATCGCCATCCGCATGGTCGGCGAGTCCTGGACCCATCTGCTGGTCGTGCCCGTCTACCGGATCATCTACGAGCCCCTGCGCGCCTACCTCCTCTACGCCTCCCTGCTCCAGGCGCTCAAGGGCAAGATGATCGGCTGGTATAAGCCCGAACGCACCAACAGCGTGCTGGACATCGAGTCGGTGTCGAACCGCAGCGCGGACGCGCAGCGCATCTGAGCCCGCCACGCGCGGGTCGCCGCTACTCGCTGTCCGGTGATCCGGCTATTCGTCGAAGCCTTCGCCGAGGACCCGGGTGAACTCCCCGGTCTCCTGCTCGAGTCCGCTGCAGAAGTCGTTGGCCTCGGCCGGGTCGCCGTCCTCGGGGTCGCAGGACCGGTCTCGGTTCAAAGACCAGTAGGAGATCCGCCCCACGCCCTGGTCCCGGGCGAAGCGGTTGAGTTCGGCCGCCGCCTCCAAATCGACGACCTCCCCGGGGGCGTCGTTGACCCCGATCATCGGGGTCAGGCCGATGCGGTGCCACACCTGCTCCGCGGAGAGGTTGTGGCCCGCCGCCTCCCACAGCGCGGTGAGCTGGCCGTGCGCGGATCGGGCCGCCTCCTGCGAGGCCGCCACCATGGACTGCCCCGCAGGCTTGCTCTCGCTGTAGTTCATGGTCATCAGGTTGACCCCGGCGAGATTCACCTCGGCCGCGAGCAGCTGCGCCACGACCTCCACCGGGTCCTCGTCCAGACCGTGCGGTGCCACCGGCAGCGTGACCCACACCTCCAGGGGCTCGTCCCGCTCCTCCTGCAGCCGCGCCAGGACCTCGGCCCGCCGCTGATTGGCCTCCTGGTCCTCGAGGTCGTCCATCTCGATGTCGAAGTCCACGATGCTCGCGTCGTAGCGCTCGAGCACCGCCCGGTACGCCGTGAGCAGCCGGTCCGGATCGGTGCAGGCGGTGGCCAGCTCGTTGCCGGCCGCACCGCCGAAGGAGACCACCACGTCGCCGCCGGCCTCCCGCAGCCCCGCGATCTGCTGCTCCATCCGCAGGGTCTCCTGCGCCTCGTCGAGCCCGTAGTAGCCGCCCCAGGACGGGGAGCAAGGATCCTCGGGATCGGCCACCACGAACCCCAGCACCGTATGGGACTGCCCCGCGGCTTCCGTCCCGAAGTCGAAGTACGGGTAGGACGTGGCGTTGACGTAGCCACCGAACCACGGATCGTGCTGGGCACCGCAGCCGGTCAGGGCCAGGCCTGCGGCGCCGAGCAACCCCAGAGTCAGCCTGCGCCGCAGACCCCGCCCCGAACAGCCCCCCGCGGGGCGGCGAAAAGCTGCGCCGTCATCGTTCATGTCGCGGAGCGGATCAGCGTGCAACTGACGGAGGCTGGTGACCGTGGGCCTTGGATCCTCTGTCGGCGGCATTCGAAGGGTGCCCGTCCGCCGAAGGCTCCGTGGGGCCCTCGGTGGTAATAGCAGTAGCCCTCCCACTCCGAGAGCTTCTCGGTGAACAGTTGTGTGTCGTCAATGACCCGGCCCACGAGCAGTTGATAGAACCCCTCGGAGTCGATTCGGTAAGAACGTCCCAACCTCCCGTTGAGCAGGGGTGCGCGGGGTTTGGTGTACCCATGGCCGGTGGCCTCGTCGAGGATGTGCCAGTGCAGCGCCGAGCCGAGCTTCTCACCATTGGAGGTCTGGACACGATCCACGGCGAAGGACGGCTGGGCCAGAACGTAGTCGATGAACTGGATGACGGTCTCCTGGTCGTTGCGCGGATAGGCAGGTAAGGCCCGCAGGCGGGTGCAGTCGTCGATGGCGATGTACGGGTATTACTTTTTGGCCTGTCCGGCCCGATCAGCGGCTCGATGAACTTCACGTCCATTCGCAGTTGCTGGCCGGGGCGCCGTTTCGCGTAGCGCTTCCACCGGGTGGTGTCTGTGCGCTTGTAGCGTCGAGAGGCCAGCAGACGGCTGATGCCGGCCTTGTGCAGTAACCACCAGACTCCGGAGGCGCTGAAGGTCACGTCGTGGTAGCGCAGCAGATACATCACGATCTTTTCCGGGTCGAAATGGTACTACGGGCGCAGCCACAGGATCTTCTCCGCGACTTCCACCGAGGTGGCGGTGGGCATGTGGTGTGGTGCGCTGGAACGGTCCCCTAACCCCTCCATGCCTTCTTCACTCGCAACGGCGCAACCACTTGCCGCAGCAGTGTCGGCTGGTGCCATCGTAGCGGCAGGTGGCAGAAACGGTGCCCACGATGATGATCAACGACGGACCGTGCCCGCCGCCGCAGCCAGTGGCGGCAAGCGATGCGCTCATTCCTCGAGTGTCCCGGCCTGATTCGGGCGCTGGGGGTGGTGCAGGTCGCCGCGGGCGTGGTCTGGGTGGCGAGCCTGCCTCCGGCCGCCCAGTGATCGACGCCCTGCTGTGCGCTCGACTTCACGGGGCCGAGGGGCGCCAGGTTGAAAACCCGCCCC
>NZ_MKJW01000153.1:0-5852 GCF_001942375.1 Kocuria sp. CNJ-770 | reverse complement strand
ACACCGAGGCCGCCACAACCACGTAGGTGATGGCCAGGAGGGTTCAGGCTTACTCGTCAGCAAACCGCATCAGGGCGACGGGGGCAGCAATGATGCCGTGGACGAGGTTGCGCACGCTCAGCAATAGGATCACTGGGAGCATCCCTGCCCACACGCTCATGCAGTACAGGCACAGGATGGAGATGGCGGAGAGCGCCTGTGGCCACCACCAGCTCACGAACACCACTCCGCCGGCTGTAACGACCACGGTGGAGTCCGCCTGTAGCTTTATCACCTCGCCGGCAAGCTCCGACACCAATCCGCCGTCTATCTTCAGCAGTCGCGCCCGCCCGCGCTGTTCTCCTGGGACATGGACCTCGTGTTGGAGGGTGAGATCATCACCGATCACGGCGACAACGGGGAGGGCCGCGACGGGGGCCCGCAGGCCGCGAGGTCGGGCTCTGGGGCACAGCTGCTCCCAGCGGGGACCCGGCTTCCTCCGCTACTGTCGAGGACGACACCTCCCGGAGCCGCGGCGCGGCCTGAGCCCGCCGCGGGGCTGTTCCGGAAGCCTGACCGAGCACCCCGAGGAGCACGACTGCCGTGGAGTCCGACCGGCTCAGATCGCTGTCCCTGCACGAATCCGAGGCACCACCGGGCGGCCCCGACAACCCGCAGTGCTCCCGCAAGGGCTGCCGCGCCGACGCCGCGTGGCGGATCCGCTGGAACAACCCGCGCATCCACACCCCCCAGCACCGCAAGAGCTGGCTGGCGTGCCCCGACCACCGCGAGGACCTCGAGAAGTTCCTCCGCGCCCAGGGCTTCTGGAAGAACACCGTCCCGCTCGGCCACGACGGGCCCACCGGGGAGGACCGGCCGTGAGCGACTACCGGTTCCTGCTCAGCGGGAAGTGGCTCGGCTTCTTCGCCCTGGCCTGCGCCGCCGCGGCGGTCTCCGTGTACCTGGCCGGGTGGCAGATGGACCGCAACGACCACCTGGTCGGGGAGAACGCCAAGATCACCCGCAACTACCGGGCCGAGCCGCTGACCGGCAACGAGGCGGCCGCGCAGTTCGCCGCCCACGACCCCACCCTCACCTGGCACCCGGTGGAGCTGACCGGCGAGTACCTGGCCGAGGACCAGGTCCTCGTGCGCAACCGTCCCCAGGACGGGCGCGTGGGCTACGAGGTCCTCGTGCCCTTCCGCACGCAAGCCGGGGACGTGGTCGTGCTGGACCGCGGCTGGATCCCCACGGGCTCGGCCGCCAACGGGATGCCCGACGAGGTCCCGGCCCCGCCCACCGGGCAGGTGAGCGTCACCGCGCGGCTGCGTCCCGGGGAGCCGGCTGTGGACCGCGGCGCCCCGGAGGGCCAGATCGCCACCATCCAGCTCCAGGAGCTCCAGGAGCGGTGGGATCGGCCGATCGGCACGGCCGCCTACGCCGAGGTCTTCGCCGAGGACCCGGCCCCGGCCGTGGCTCCCGCACCCGCGCCCGAGCCCGAGATCGACTCCGGACCGCACCTGTCCTACTCCCTGCAGTGGTACGCCTTCGCCGCCCTGTTCTTCGTGGCCTACGGCTACGCCGCCCGGCAGCAGGCCCGCAACGACGCCTGGGACCGCCAGTACGCCGCAGAGATGGAACGCCACCTCTCCCAGTTCTACGACGAGGACGGCAACTACGTGGGCGAGGGCGAGGAGGAGCTCGTCATCCGCCAGATGGAGATGGCCGACGACATGCCGGCCCACTTGAAGTCCCTGATGCGACCCAAGCCGCAGCGCCGGCGCCACCGGCCGACGTGGGAGGAGGAGGAAGACGCCCTGCTGGACGCCTTCGAGGACGGGGTCATGGACGGGACCGAGAATCGGACCATGAGCCCAGCTGCGGTCCGCGCCATGGACTAGTGCTCCGTTCCTCCAAGAAGAGAGTCAATACGTCCTGTGACCCGGTCGCGCTGTCGAGCGGTTGCTGAAGCGATGGGCTTCACGCAGTCATCCGTGCGGCAGCGGTGTGATTTCGGGGACTGGCACCTACCCCGCGTCGAGCATCAGCAAGGCCCAGGAGGACCACCACAGTCGCGGCGCCCGCCCCCAGGTCCTTCCGCGCAGGGCTCCTGCGCCAGCCCGGCTGCAGGGGTTCAGCTCTTGCGGCGGCGAGAGACCAAGACCAGAAGCCCGATCACGGCCAGGGCCGGCACCACCACGGCGGCGCCGAGGGCCCACCCGGACAGACCCTCGGAGCTCTCCTGTGCGGCCGCGTCCTGGGCTGGGGCGGAGCTGTCCGAGCTGTCAGCGGGGGCCTCGGTCGGGGTGCTGCTGAGGCTGGGGGCCGGGGTCGCGGTGTCCGCGCCGTCACCCACCTCGTAGGTGTAGGTGCCTTCGATGGGGTGGCCGTCGCTGGAGACCACCCGCCAAACCACCTGGTAGGTCCCTTCCTCGGACCCGGCCGCGGCCAGGGGCTGGACCACTTGGGAACCGTCGCGCTCGAGCGGGCCCTCGGTCACGGACTGGCCCTCGGGGCCGGTCACCAGCACCTGGTGACCGATGTCCATGATCTCCCCGCTGTAGGAGAGCTCGATCTGTTCGGGGGCGGTCTCCAGCACGGCGCCCTGTTCGGGGGAGGTACTCAGCACCTCGTCATGAGCGGCGGCGGGGACCAGCCCCAGGGCGGTCAGGGCGCCGACCGCGCTCACGGTGGCGGCGGTACGGCGCAGGGCAGAAGTGGTGGTCAGCATGGCACTGGGGTCCCTTCGGGGGTGAGGAGTGGGTGCGTCAGGCTGCGCCGCCGCACCTGGGGGGTGCGGCGGGAGATAGAGATCCGGTGCCAGGCGCGGGGAGCCATCCCGCCCGCCACCGGAGGCGTCCAGCCGAGACCGGCTCTTGGAGTCGGATCCGAGACCGGTGAGCGCCACCAGCTGTAGCAACCGGCGTCCGGCACCGGAATGCGTCATGGCGTCCCGGACGCGCAATGCTGAACGTAGCGCGGCAACCCGGGCAGGGCCTCAGCCGCGGATGTCCTCGTAGAGCAGGGTGGAGATGTAGCGCTCCCCGAAGTCGCACACGATGGCCACGATCAGCTTGTCCCGGTTCTCCTCCTTGGCGGCCTCCTGCAGGGCGGCCCACACGATGGCCCCCGAGGAGATCCCGCCGAGGATGCCCTCCTGGGTGGCCAGCTCGCGGGCGACCCGCACCGAGTCCTCCACGGTCACGTCGTAGACGTCGTCGTAGATCTCGCGGTCGAGGTTGTCGGGGACGAAGTTCGCCCCGAGGCCCTGGATCTTGTGGGGCCCGGCCTTGCCCTCGGTGAGCAGCGGGGAGTCGGCCGGCTCGACCACGATCAGGCGGATGTCCGGCTTCTGCTCGCGCAGGTAGCGGCCCGCGCCCGTGATGGTGCCGCCGGTGCCCACGCCGGAGACGAACACGTCGACCTCGCCGTCGGTGTCCTCCCAGATCTCCGGGCCGGTGGTGGCGTAGTGGATCGCCGGGTTGGCCTCGTTGGCGAACTGCTTGGCCAGCACGGCGTTCTCGGTGGACTCGACGATCTCCTGGGCCTTGTCGACCGCGCCGCGCATGCCCTCGGCGCCGGGGGTGAGCACGATCTGGGCGCCGTAGGCGCGGAGCATGACCCGCCGCTCCGTGGACATGGTCTCGGGCATGGTCAGGATGACCTTGTAGCCGCGGGCGGCGCCGACCATGGCCAGGGCGATGCCGGTGTTGCCGGAGGTGCCCTCGACGATCGTGCCGCCGGGCTTGAGCTGCCCGGACTTCTCCGCGGCGTCGACGATGGCCACGCCGATCCGGTCCTTGACGGAGTTGGCGGGGCTGTAGAACTCCAGCTTCACGGCGACGTTGCCGGGCAGGCCCTCATCCAGATGGTTCAGCCGGACGAGCGGGGTGCGGCCTACGATCTCGGTGACGTCGTGGTAGATCTTCGCCATGTGTGCTCCTCGGTGATGGTGTGGTGAATCGTTGGGTGTTGGGGGTTCGGTGCGTCACAAATTGGGGATGTTCTCCGGGGACTCAGACGGGGGTGATGAAGGTGCCGGCGAGGCTTTGGAGCTGGTAGATCCACTGCATCCAGATCCCGGTCACCATCAGCAGCCCCACGGCGATCAGCACGGAGCCGCCGGCGAGGTTGAAGGTGCGGATGTTGCGGCGGATGTAGCTCAGGGTCGTGGTGACCCAGTTGAGCCCGGCCGCGACCAGGACGAAAGGGATGCCCAGGCCCAGGCAGTAGGTGAAGCCCAGCAGGGCCCCGCGCCAGGCCCCTCCGGTGGTGGTGCTCAGCGCCAGCACGGCACTGAGGGTCGGGCCCATGCACGGTGTCCAGCCCAGGCCGAAGACCACCCCGAGCAGCGGGGCGCCGGCGATGCCGGTGCGGGGTTGGAAGGACAGCTTCTTGGTCTGCTGCAGGAAGGAGAACTTCCCGACCAGCACCAGTCCCATGAGCACCACGAACACCCCCAAGGCCCGCATCAGCGGATCCTGCCACCGCACCAGCCAGCCCCCGATGGCGCCGAAGGCCGCCCCGTAGAGAGTGAACACCGCCGCGAAGCCCAGGATGAACAGCCCCACCCCAGCCAGCACCCGCCGGCGGTTGTCCGCCCGAGTCGGATCGGCCAGCCCGGAGACATAGCCGAGGTAGCCGGGCACCAGCGGCAGAATGCACGGGGAGATGAAAGAGACAATCCCGGCGATCATCGCCAGGGGCACAGCCCGAGACTACCGCACATGACCACTGTCAACCCAAAATGAGGCTATCATCGGCCCATGACGATTTCTGAGTATGTTCCGCAGGCCCCCTGCGGGGCGTTGGATCCGGCGGCGGCATTGTTCCACTCCCTGTCCGATCCGACCCGGCTGGCCATCGTGCAACGAATGGCCGTCGGGGAGGTGCGGGTACGTGATCTCACCAGCGAACTGGGGTTGGCCCAGTCCACCGTGTCAGGCCATGTGGCGTGCCTGCGCGGTTGCGGGCTGGTGCAGGGTCGGGCGCAGGGGCGCAGCGTGTACTACTCGCTGACCCGCCCGGAGCTGCTGGACATGCTCGCTGCCGCCGAGGTGCTGTTGTCGGCCACTGGCAACGCCGTGAGCCTGTGCCCGAACTACGGTCTGGACGCCCAGCAGACCCGACAGGCCCCGGAGGTTGTGCGATGAGTGATGCCTGCTGCGCCCACGATGAGCCTGCCCACCACGAGGAAGCGGGGCCGGCCGGTTTCTGGCAGGTGAGCGAGGTGCGGTTCGCCTCCGCGGCCGGCGTGCTGCTGGCAGTCGGGTGGGCCACCCACCTGATGGACGGCCCCGAGTGGCTGGTCACCGCCGTGAGCGTGGTGGCGCTGGGGTTGGCGGGGTGGACGTTCGTGCCCTCCACGCTGCGCCGACTGGCCAAGGGCCGCATCGGGGTCGGGACCTTGATGACGATCGCCGCCGTCGGGGCGGTAGCCCTGGGCGCGATCGAGGAGGCGGCGGCGCTGGCCTTCCTCTACGCGATCGCCGAGGCGCTGGAGGAGTACTCGGTGGCGCGGACCCGGCGCGGGTTGCGCGCGCTGCTGGACCTGGTCCCGGATCAGGCCACGGTGCTCCGGGGCGGGGTGCCGGCCACCGTGTCCCCGGCCGAGCTGGTGCCGGGGGACCGGATGGTGGTCCGTCCCGGGGAGCGGGTGGCCACCGACGGGCGGATCCTCACCGGGCGCACCTCGGTGGACACCTCGGCGCTGACCGGGGAGTCCGTGCCGGTGGAGGTCGGACCGGGTTCGGAGGTCTACGCCGGGTCCATCAACGGCACCGGCCCGCTGGAGGTCGAGGTCACCAGCACCGCCGAGGACAACTCTCTGGCGAAGATCGTGCACATCGTCGAGACCGAGCAGTCCCGCAAGG
>NZ_MKJW01000152.1:0-10381 GCF_001942375.1 Kocuria sp. CNJ-770 | reverse complement strand
CGGCCGCCGCTGCCGAGGCAGCGGCGGCCGTCGCCGCGGTGCGAGCACGGGAGGAGCTCAGATGGTCGCCCGGCGGCCGAGGGCCCGGTAGCAGAAGCCGGCGGCGGCCCAGCGCTCGGGGTCGAGCACGTTGCGCCCGTCCAGGATCTGCGGCACGGCCACCAGCGGGTCCAGCTGCTCGGGGGTCATCGTCTTGAACTCGGCCCACTCGGTCAGCAGCACCACGACCTCCGCACCGGTGACGGCGGCCTCGAGGGAGTCCACGTAGTCCAGGCGCGGATAGCGCTTGGCGGCGTTGGCGTTGGCCTTGGGATCGTAGACGGCCACCTCGGCGCCGATCGAGTGCAGCCGGGCGGCGATGTCCAGGGCCGGGGAGTCGCGCACGTCGTCGGAGTCGGGCTTGAAGGCCGCCCCGAGCACGGCCACCTGCTTGCCCACCACGGAGCCGCCGAGCATCTGGGTGACGGTGTCCACGGTGTGCCCGCGGCGGCGGACGTTGATGTCGTCGACCTCCGCCAGGAAGCGCACCGACTGCTCCACGCCCAGCTCCGCGGCCCGCGCCCGCAGGGCCCGGATGTCCTTGGGCAGGCAGCCGCCGCCGAAGCCCACCCCGGCGTTGAGGAACTTCCGCCCGATCCGCTCGTCGAGGCCGATCGCGTCGGCGAGGGTGCGGATGTCCCCGCCGACCGCCTCGGTGAGCTCGGAGAGGGCGTTGATGAAGGAGATCTTGGTGGCCAGGAACGCGTTGGCGGCGACCTTCACCAGCTCGGCCGTCTCGAAGTCGGTGACGATCAGCGGCACGCCCGCCTCCAGCTGGCGGGCGTAGACCCGGCGCATCACGGCCTCCGCGGCCGCGTCCTCCGCGCCCAGCACCATCCGGTCCGGGGTCAGGGTGTCCTCCACGGCGTAGCCCTCGCGCAGGAACTCCGGGTTCCAGACCAGGGACACGTCCACCCCGTCCCGGGACGAGGCGCGGGCGAGGTCGGCCAGCCGCCGGGCCGAGCCGACGGGGACCGTGGACTTGCCGGCGATCACGCAGTCCTTCGTGGCGGCCGCGGCGATCGAGCCGACGGCGGCGTCCACGTAGCGCATGTCCGCCGCGAAGGACCCGGCGCGCTGGGGCGTGCCGACGCCGACGAAGTGCACGTCGCCGAAGGCCCCGGCCTCCTCGTAGCTGGTGGTGAAGCGCAGCCGCCCGGTGTCCACGTGCTTGCGCAGCAGCTCGCCCAGTCCTGGTTCGTGGAAGGGCAGCTCCCCGCGGGACAGGGCCTCGACCTTCGCCGGGTCCACGTCCACGCCCAGGACCTCGAAGCCCATCTCCGCCATCGACGCGGCGTGCGTGGCCCCCAGGTAGCCCGTGCCCAGAACCGTGATCTTCATGGACGTCCTCCGTCTCTCCCGGGCCGCCGGGCCCGTGCTCGTTGTTGCCTGTCGCATCTTGTCAGGGCCGGGGCGCACAGCGGCGCACCTGCTCAGCGCGGCGCGCCGGGCGGCGGCGCAGATGTGAGCGCCGTCTCGGCGAACCACGTGGTGGTCTCCCCGTGCCGCTTCTGCTCGAAGCGGCGCAGCCCGGACGGCCACTCCGGCTCGGGCGAGCGCGAGGAGCGCTCGACCACGACCACCCCGCCCTCGCCCAGCCGGCCCACCAGTGCCGCCAGCACGGCGCTCAGCTCGCGTTCGCCCAGCGGGTAGGGCGGGTCGGCGAGCACCAGGTCCCAGGGGCCCGCCGCGGGATCGGCCAGGTAGGCGGCGACGGCGCCTGGTGGACCGCGACGACGTCGTCGCGGCCCAGCGCCCGGTGCACCACGGCCGCGTTGGCCCGGCAGACCCGGACGGCGGGCGGATGGCGCTCCACCAGGGTGACGGCGGCCGCGCCCCGGCTGGCGGCCTCGCAGCCCAGCGCCCCGGACCCGGCGAACAGGTCCAGGACCCGGGCCTCGTGGAGCATGCCCCAGGCCTCGAGGCGGGCGAAGAGCGACTCCTTGACCCGGTCGGTGGTGGGGCGGGTGCCCTGGCCCGGCACGGACTGCAGGCGCAGTCCCCCGGCGGCCCCGGCGATGATCCTGCTCATGGTCGTGCTCCTCCCGTCCTCGGCCGCACCGGGCTCAGCCCCGGTCCAGGAACGCCTCGGCGTCCGGGTCGAGGTAGCGTTCGATGGCCTCGGCGAGCTCGGGGTGCTCGTCGAGCCCGGGGTCCTCGCCGAGAAGGGTGACGGCGTCCCGGCGGGCGCGCTCGATCAGCTCGGCGTCGTCGAGCGCGCGCAGCAGCCGCAGGGTCGACCGCCCTCCCGACTGCGCCGCGCCGAGGATGTCCCCCTCGCGGCGCAGCTCCAGATCGGCCCGGGCGAGCGCGAAGCCGTCCGTGGTGCCGGCCACGACCTCGATGCGCTCCCGCGAGGGGTGCTCGGCGGGGCGCCGGGTGACCAGCAGGCACGTCCCGGCGTGCCCGCCCCGCCCGATCCGGCCGCGCAGCTGGTGCAGCTGGGAGATGCCGAACCGGTCGGCGTCCACGATGATCATCAGTGTGGCGTTGGGGACGTCCACCCCCACCTCGACCACGGTGGTGCAGACCAGCAGCTGCACCGCCCCGGACGCGAAGTCCTCCATGAGGCGGGCCTTCTGCACGGGGTCGAGCCGGCCGTGGAGCACCTCGGCGCGCACGCCGTCCAGGACGGGCTGCCGGGCGATCAGCTCGGCCAGCCAGGCCACGGAGGCCATCGGCGCCTCGGCCTCCTCCTCCTCGGCGGCGGCCGCCCGGGCGGACTCGGCCAGGGAGCCGGTGGGCGGGGCCTCGTCGTCGTCCCCGATCTTGGGCGCGACCACGTAGACCTGTCGGCCCGCGTCGATCTCCTCGCGGGCGCGGCGCCACAGGCGCTGCTCCCAGGCGGGGTGCTCCACGAGCCCCACCGTGTGGGTCGCGATGGGCTGCCGCCCGGCCGGCAGCTGGTCCAGCACGGAGACGTCGAGGTCGCCGAAGACGGTCATGGCCACGGTGCGCGGGATGGGGGTCGCGGTCATCACGAGCAGGTGCGGGGGACGGCCGGCCTTGTCCCGGAGCCGGTCGCGCTGCTCCACGCCGAAGCGGTGCTGCTCGTCCACGACGACGAGCCCGAGGTCGGCGAACTGGACGACCTCGGAGAGCAGGGCGTGGGTGCCGATGACGATCCCGGCCTCCCCGGAGGCGATCCGCAGCAGCGCCCGCTTGCGCGCGGCCGCACCCATCGACCCGGTGAGCAGCACGACCTGCGTGCCGTCGGGGTCCCCGCCCAGTTCCCCGCCCCGGGCGAGGGGGCCGAGGGAGCGCAGCACGGAGCCGTGGTGCTGTCCGGCGAGCACCTCGGTGGGCGCGAGCAGCGCGGCCTGGGCGCCCGAGTCGACGACCTGGAGCATGGCGCGCAGCGCCACGAGCGTCTTCCCGGCGCCGACGTCGCCCTGCAGCAGCCGGTTCATGGGGTGGGTCCCGGCCAGCTCCGCCGCGAGCTCCTCCCCCACGGCGCGCTGCCCGGCGGTGAGCTCGAAGGGCAGGGCGGCGTCGAACTTCGCCAGGAGCCCGTCCGGGGTGCCGGGGCGGGCGGTGGTCGGGTGGGCCGCGAGCTCGGCCCGGCGGCGGGCGAGCGCGCACTGGAGCAGGAAGGCCTCCTGGTAGCGGAACCGGCGGCGGGCCTCGCCATGGGCCCGCGTGTCCCGGGGCCGGTGCACCTGCCAGTACGCCTCCTCGAGGCCCATCAGCCCCTCCCGCTCGCGGATGCCCTCCGGCAGCGGGTCCGGGACCGCCGCGAAGTCCACGACCGGCAGCAGGGAGTGCACGGCGCGGGCGATCTTGTCCGTGGTGAGCTTGGCGGTGGCCGGGTAGATGGGGATGGGGCGTCCGGCCCGTTCCTCCGCACTCTCCCCGGCCTCGGGGGCGTCCGGGTCCAGGATGGCGTAGTGCGGGTTGGTCATGGTGACGGCGCCGTTGTACAGGCCGACCTTCCCGGAGAACAGGGCGTGCGTGCCCGGGGGCAGGTCCCTGGCCGCGGTCCAGGCGTTGAAGAAGCTCAGCCGCATCGTGCGGCCGGAGGCGGGGTCCGTCTCCTCGAACAGGAGGCGGGGGTCCGAGGAGACGCGGTCGGTGATCACCACGTCCGTGATCGACCCGCGGCGGGAGCGCATCTGGCGGGTGGAGGCGGAGACGACCTCGGCCACGATGGTGACCTGCTGGTCGATGCGCAGCTCCGAGAAGGGGGTGAGCTCGCCCCGGGGCATGTACCGGCGGGGGAAGTGGTCGAGCAGCTGCCCGATCGTGCTCACGGAGAGCTGCCTCGCCAGCTGGTCGGCCGTGGAGCGGCCCAGCAGGCGCGCGAGCGGCTGGTCGAGCTCGGGGACCGGGGCGGGGAACGCCCCGCCGGTGTGGGACCGGGCCATCTCAGGCGCGCCTCATCCGTCCGCTTCCGAGAGGGAGGTCACCGTGAGGTTGACGGCCTCGCCCCGGGCGCCGATCACCGCGAGCGCCTCCTCGGTGCGCTCCACGTGCACGTGCACGCGCCACCGGTAGCCGTCCCCGGCCTCGGAGACCGCGCTCATGATCACGCTGCTGCCCACCTCGCTGAGCTCGTGCCGCAGCTCCGCGGCGTCCAGCGGGGACAGCTCCACGGTGCACATGACCTCCACGCCGCCGTGCACGGTGTTCGGGGCGGCGTGGACGCCCGCGGCCCGGGCGGCGGCGTCGTCGATCAGCTGGTCGAGGCCGGCCTCGTCCCCGGCGTCGTCCCCGCCCACCGTGCGGGCGAGCGCGTCGAGGACGACGAGCATGCCCAGCGCCCCGGCGTCGACCGTGCCGGTCTCCCGCAGGATCTCGAGCTGCTCGGGGGTGGCTAGGACGGCGGCGCGGGCGGCCTCGCCCACCTGGGCCAGGAAGTCCTTCAGCTGCTGGTTCGACCCGTCGCCCACGTCCTGCGGGACGGGGACGGCCGCGGCCGCCTCCAGCACCGAGAGCATGGTGCCGGCCACCGGGTCGGAGAGCACGCTCCAGGCCCGCACGTGGCCCGCGTGCAGGGCCACGCGCACGGACTCGGCGCTCATCCGGGTCTGTCCCTCGAGGGACTGGCCCACCGCCGTGAGGAACACGGAGAACAGGGTCCCGGAGTTGCCGCGGGCCTCCTCCAGGGCGGCCTGGCCGGCCAGGGCGAGCAGCTCCCCCACGTCGCCGGTCTCCAGCACGCCGGCCGCCTCGGCGGCGGCGCGCACGGTGGTCGCCAGGTTGGTCCCGGTGTCCGAGTCGGCGACCGGGAAGACGTTGAGGGCGTTGAGCACGGGACTGTGCCGCACGAGATCGCGGTGGGCCAGGTCGAGCCACCGCCGCATGACGGCCGTGTTCGATCCGATCCTATGGTTCAAAGTGATCCCATCCTTCACCGACCGGGTGCCCGAGGGCGAGGTGCGGCGCTCGTCCGTCGAGCAGCACCCGGGGGCGGGTGCCGTCGTGCCCCGGGGGCGCGGGCGCACACGAGCCTATCGCACGGAAGGACCCGGGCAGGGGGACGCCCTGGGGAAAGACGGCCAGCAGGCCGTGGTCCTCCCCGCCGGTGAGCACCCAGTCGCGGGGGTCCGCCCCGACCAGCCGGGCGGCCGGCTCCAGGGGTACGGCGAGGGCGGCCACGGCCGCGCCGTCGAGGTCCACCACGACACCGCTGGCGGCCGCGACCCGCCCGGCGTCCCGGAGCAGGCCGTCCGAGAGGTCGATCATGGCCGTGGCGCCGCCGCGGGCGGCGTCCGGGCCCGCCGGCACGGGGCGCACGGGCGCAGCTGCGCCCCCGCGAGCTCGTCCAGCAGCTCGTCCCGCCCGGCCCGGTAGCGGGGGTCCTCCAGCAGGGCCACCCCGGCGGCCGCGCGGCCGGTCGTGCCGGCCAGGGCGAGCACGCCTCCCTCCCGGGCCCCGGCACGGCGCACCGGGTCCCGGCCCTCGAGGTCGCCGGTCACCGTCGCCGTGACCGACAGCTCCCGCCCGGCCCCGAGGTCCCCGCCGACCACGGCGCAGCGCTGCGCCCCCATGCCCGCGCACCCGGCGGCGAGGCCGCGGGCGAAGTCCTCGGGCCAGGACACGGGGGTGTCCGGGGGCAGGGTGAGCGAGACGACGAGGGCCGAGGGGACGGCGCCCATCGCGGCCACGTCGGCGAGGTTCTGCGCGGCGCACTTGACGCCGGTGTCGTAGCCGGTGGTGAGCACGCCGCTGGGCCAGGCGAGGCGGAAGTCCTGGTCCTGGACCTGGGTGTCCGTGGTGATCACGTACCGGCCGTCCGGGGCCGCGACCACGGCGCAGTCGTCCCCGGGACCGAGCAGCACCTGGGCGGCCGGCCGGGTGAGCAGCGGCAGCACCCGCGCCAGCAGCTCCGCCTCCGAGAGCTCCCCGACCGTCGGCTCCGCCGGGGGCGGCGCGTGGGGTGCAGGGGTGTCCGCTGGGGGTCGGCTCATGGCGCTCATCCTAACGACGGGCCCGGACGCGGGAACGTCCCCGGCCACGGATTACGCTGGTGGCATGCCCCTGCTCCCCCCGCCCCGTCCTGCCCGTGCCCTGCTGGCGGCGGGCGCCCTGGCCGCGGTCCTCACGGGTTGCACCCCGGCCGTCACCGTGGACCCCGCCGAGAACGCCGCCGACCCCGGGTGCGCCCCGGCGATGCTCGCCATGCCGGAGACCATCGGCGAGCACGGGCAGCGGGAGACCACCAGCCAGGCCACCACGGCCTACGGCGAGCCCACGGCGGTGGTCGTCCGCTGCGGGGTGACGCCCCCCGGCCCGACCACGGACCCGTGCTCCTCCGTGAACGACGTCGACTGGCTGATCCGTCAGGGCGGCGCGGACGGCGAGGACGGGGAGACGTGGACCGCCACCACGTACGGCCGCGACCCCGCGGTGGAGGTCGTGTTCGACAGCACCGCCGTGGCCTCCTCGACGCTGCTCGTGGAGCTGGGCTCCGCGGTCGAGCAGATCCCCGCCGACCGCCAGTGCCTCGACCTGCAGGACGCCGCCGAGGGACTGTGACCCCCACCTGCCATCGGTGCGGGCCCGCCGCCGGACGGTGGCGCCGGCGAACGGCACGGCCCGCGGCGGAGTGTGACGGGCGGGGCGCGGCGGCGGTTCCTCCGCGTTGCCGGGCTCACTATCGTGGGTGGCCCGGCCCGGCCGGGGACCGTCCGCACGGACCGCAGCGGTGCCCGCCCGGCACCTCGAGAGCACAGGAGGACGAGCCGTGACGACCGCACGAGAGTTCATGACCCCCGGCGCGGAGTGCATCGGGGAGAACCAGAGCCTCGAGGAGGCCGCCCGGAAGATGAAGGACCTCGACGTGGGCGCGCTGCCCATCTGCGGGGAGGACGACCGGCTCAAGGGCGTGCTCACCGACCGAGACATCGTGGTGCGGTGCCTGGCGCTCGGCACCGACCCCCGCCAGGTGAGGGCCGGGCAGCTGGCCCAGGGGAAGCCGGTCACGATCGGCGCCGACGACAGCGTGGAGGCGGCCCTCGACACCATGCAGGAGCACCAGGTGCGCCGCCTGCCGGTGATCGACGGGCACGCCCTGGTGGGCATGATCAGCCAGGCCGACATCGCCCGGTCCCTGCCCGAGGACCGCGTGGGTGAGCTCGTCGAGCTGATCTCCTTCGACTGAGCCCCGGGCACGGACCGCCCGGCACGGTCGCGCCGGGCGGTTTGTGCCCGCGACCCCCGGGCGGGCTACCATCGGTGCCTTCCCCGGCACCGGCCGCGGGGAACGGGAATAGGCCCGTTCCCCGCCGGGTTGTGGCGTGGACACCTCAACGACCGCACCATCCACAGGAGGAGATCACCCGTGGCCACCGATTACGACGAGCCCCGCGTCAAGCCCGAGGACGAACCCGCCAACGAGTCCCTCGAGGTGATCCAGGCCCAGCGCAGCGCCACGAGCCAGAGCCCGGCGATCGACGTCGACGACGCGGACACGGCGGAGGGCATCGACCTGCCCGGCGCGGACCTGTCCCAGGAGGAGCTGCTGATCCAGGTGGTGCCCGAGCAGGAGGACGAGTTCACCTGCATGTCCTGCTTCCTGGTCCGCCACCGCAGCCAGCTCGCCCGCGAGAAGGACGGCGCGAAGTACTGCCTGGAGTGCGAGAGCTGACCCGTCGGGTGGGCCCGCTGCGGCTCACTCGTGGCGCAGGGAGGCGATCGGGTCCTTCCGCGCGGCCCGCACGGCCGGGATCGTGCCGGCCAGGAACGCGATCCCCATGACGGCCAGCACGATCAGTGCGACCTTCCCCGCCTCGAAGGCGAAGAGGGACAGGCCGGGCAGTCCGGAGAGATAGCCCTCGGCCAGCGCGCTGCTCACGGCGGAGCCGCCGGCGACGCCCGCGGCGGCGCCGAGGGCCGCACCGAGGAGGCCGATCAGCACGGCCTCCAGGGAGAAGAGCCCGAAGACCGTGCGCCCGCTCATCCCCATGGCCTTCATCAGCCCGATCTCCCGGGTGCGCTCCTGCACCGACATCAGCAGCGTGTTGATGATCCCGAGGCCCGCGGCCAGCAGGGCGATCACGGCACAGGCGTTGAGGATCCACACGATGGCGTTGATGACCGTGCGGAACATCCCGAGCTGGTCCTCCACCGTCAGCCCCAGCATCTCCCGCTCCTCCAGCCGGGCCTGGATCTCGGCGGCCCGCCCCATGTCCTCGACGGTGACCGTGGCCATCGCGAAGCTCTCGGGCACCTGCTGCGGCCCGCCGCTCACCTGGTACGCGTAGAGCCGCTCGTTGAAGGAGTCGGACGGGATCGGGTTCAGCGAGGTCCCCGCCAGGCTCGCCTGGGTCACCCCGGAGATCCGCGCCGGGAACGCCCTGTCCCGCTCCGCGAGGTCGGTCATGACCACGACCACCTCTCCCCCGACGGCCTCCGCCGCGGAGGCGTAGCCGAGGTCGGCCACCCAGCTGTCCGGGACCGCGATCTCGTCGCGGTCCGCGGCCGGGGGACCGCCGGCCACCATCTGCAGGCCCACGGCGTCGACCGGGATGCCCGGCGAGAGCTGGAAGCGGCTGCCGTCCGCCGCCTCCAGGTAGGTGGGCGAGACCGCGTACATCGGCTTGACCGACGCCACACCGTCGAGGTCCTCGAGGAACTCGACGTCCTCCGGCGAGAGCCCCTCGAAGGACACGCCGAAACCCGTGCGGATCCGCGTGGTGTCCGGGTCGTACTCGCGCGGCCCGGCTCCGGCCGAGAGCTCGACGAGGGGCTGGGACTTCTGGACGTAGAGCGCGTCGGCGTCGCCGAAGGCGGCCACGGTGTCGTCGATGTAGCGGTTCACGCCGGTGCCCATCCCGGAGGTCAGCGTCAGGGCGCAGGCGCCGATGAACACCGCGACCACGGTCAGGCCGGTGCGGATCCTCGCGCGCCGCGTGTTGGCCGCCGCGGAGCCCAGTAGATCGGGCCACCTCACGGGACGCCCCCGGCGCCGGCGAGCGCGCCGCCCGGTGGGACGGGGGCGGGTGGCTCCAACAACGGGACCCCCGCGCGGGGCGGACCGACGGGCGCGCCCGGCCGCCCGCGTCGGGCCGTGGCCAAGGACCGCGGTCCCGCTGAGCGCCACGATCCCGCCGTGCGCCGGCACCGGGTCTCCTGCCCCGGGCACCACTGAGCTCATCGGCTGCCTCTCCCCCTCGGACGGACCGGGCCGCCCTCCGGAGCGCGGCCGGCGGAGTGCCCGAACCGGGCCCTGCCGAGTCCATCATGTGCGTTCGCGAATAGTGGTGCGGACCGGACACGTGTCCCCACTAGTGCAGGGTTGCGCCGGGCGGAAGGGCCGGGATCCGCGCCTCTCCCGTGCGGGCGCCCGCGCGGCGGGCGCTGCGGCCCGGCCGGGGCCCGTCGCCTCATACCGTCACGTAGCCGTTCGCCCTTGCTAACGATGTGCAGGAGTACATAGTTGAAGCACAGCAGTTCTTCGGTCGGGGGTTCCGGCTCCGTCGAACGGGCGGTCGTCCCGTCCGGGCCGAACGAGGAGCAGCACGACGTGTCCCGTCGTGTCCGCACGGGGGTGCGGAGACGACATCGTCAGGGGCTCGTGCTGCGCGCTGGCGGTCCTGGGGTGGGCCCGGGCCGACTACGGACTATCAGGAGACACATCGACATGACTGCTACGAGAAAGCTGGTGGTCGCCGGTTCGTCGACGACCGTGCTGGTGGGGAGCCTGCTGCTGGGCGCGCCGTCAGCCGTCGCCGCACCGGTGGACGCACCGGCCGCAGACGCCCCGCCGGGTCTGGCCGAGCCCGCGGCGCAGCAGGCCGCGCCGGCCGAGCTCCCGGCCGTGGCTCCCGCACCGGTCGATCCCGCGCCCGTGGAGCCCCGCGGCCGGCCCAGGTGGCGCCGGCCGCGCCGGAGGTGGTCC
>NZ_MKJW01000151.1:0-10469 GCF_001942375.1 Kocuria sp. CNJ-770 | reverse complement strand
CATCCTGTGGCGAGGAGCCCGTTCCTCATCTCACCGGCACACCCGTGGCAAGAACCTCATGCCCCACAACATCTAGGGGAATCGTCGTGGTGTGCCCGCGCCGGTGTTGCCGCTGGCCGGGGCGGGGGTGAGAAGCGGGCGGGGCCCTGGTGCTGTGCCCTCTCCTGAGGGCAGGTGAGGTGGTCTTGTGCTGATCCCGGCGTCGTTATGCAGTGTTGAGTGGGCCGTGTGGCCCGGGAGGAGATCGATCCATGACTGAGACGACGGAGCCGGGGCGGGAGAACCTGCGGGAGTTCATCGACAAGCTCATTGGTCAGGGCTACACCGTGCCGCACGGCAACGAGGAGGACCCGGAGCTCATCGACCCGGGGGGCTCGGCGGTGGAGACCTGGCGGGAGGACTACCCGCACGAGGAGCTGATGAGCCGCCAGGAGTACGAGCTCGAGAAGTACCAGCTGCAGATCGAGCTGCTGAAGTTCCAGTACTGGGCCCAGGACCACGATCTCAAGCACGTCATCGTGTTCGAGGGCCGGGACGCCGCCGGCAAGGGCGGGACGATCAAGCGCTTCACCGAGCACCTGAACCCCCGGGCGGCCCGGGTCGTGGCGCTGACCAAGCCCTCGGATCGGGAGGCCGGGCAGTGGTACTTCCAGCGCTACATCGGCCACCTGCCCACGGCGGGGGAGATCGTGATGTTCGACCGCTCCTGGTACAACCGGGCCAATGTGGAGCGGGTGATGGGTTTTTGCACCGAAGCGGAGTACGAGCAGTTCATGGCCCAGGCCCCGGTGTTCGAGAAGATGCTGGTGGACTCCGGCATCCACCTGACCAAGTTCTGGTTCTCGGTTACCCAGCACGAGCAGCGCACCCGGTTCGCGATCCGCCAGATCGACCCCGTGCGCCGGTGGAAGCTCTCGCCCATGGACCTGGCGTCCCTGGACCGGTGGGAGGACTACACGCAAGCCAAGGAGGAGATGTTCCTGCGCACCGACACCGACCACGCCCCGTGGATCACGGTGAAGTCCAACGACAAGAAGCGTGCGAGGCTCAACGCGATGCGGGTGTTCTTGACCCAGTTCGACTACGAGGACAAGGACGTCTCGGTGGTCTATCCCCCGGATGCGTCGCTGATCCGGCGCGGTCGGGATGCCGTGGGCGACTGAGCCGACCGGCGGCCGCCGGTGTCGAGCGAGGTGGTCCTAGCGCAGATCGGGCGCCCATCCCAGCAGGGAGCTAAGCTGGCTTAGTAGTGGTGGTGGGTTGCCCGCATGCGCGGTGGCGCACCGCCGCGGCCCAGGTGAGGTGGGGCGGTGCGGCCGATGATGGTGCCCCCGCCTGTGGATTGGGGGAGGTTCTGATGCGGATACCGCGGATTTTGGCCCTGGTGCTGGCCGGTGGGAAGGGCTCCCGGTTGGGTGCTCTGACCGAGAAGAGGGTCAAGCCGGCTCTGCCGGTGGCGGGCACCTATCGGCTCATCGACTTGGCCCTGTCGAATCTGGCGCACTCTCACATCTCCGATGTGTGGGTGGTGCAGCAGTATCTGCCGCACAGCCTCAATGTGCACCTGGCCAATGGGCGGCCCTGGGATCTGGACCGCTCCCACGGCGGGCTGCAGGTGCTGCCCCCCTACGAGGGGGCCTCGGGGGAGGGTTTCGCCGAGGGCAACGCGGACTCGATCTACCGGCAGAAGGAGCTGATCCGCCAGTTCGCCCCGGATCTGGTGCTGGTGCTCAGTGCTGATCACCTCTACACGATCAATTTCCTCGATGTAGTGGACACTCACCTGGAGAAGGGTGCGGACCTGACCATGGTCACCACCGAGGTCGCCGAGGACCCCTCCCGCTACGGTGTGGTGCAGGTCGACGACGACGGGTGGGTCACCGGGTTCGACTACAAGCCCGAGGAGCCGCAGGGCCGGCTGGTGGCCGGGGAGATGTTCCTCTACGACGCCCAGAAACTCCTGGAAGCCCTCGAGGAGCTGCACGCCCAGCACGGGCAGCTGGAGGACTACGGCCACGACCTTGTGCCCTGGTTCGTCGCCCACCGTGCCGTGGCCGAACACCGCCTACACGGGTATTGGATGGACCTTGGCACTCTGCAGTCCTACTGGACCGCGCACATGCAGCTGCTCGACGGTGACGGGGTGATCCTGGATGATCCGGGGTGGCCGATCCTCTCGGCCCAGCCGCAGCGGGTGCCTGCCCGGATCGCCGGCAGCGCGCAGCTGCACACCTCGATGGTCGCCGCCGGCGCGGTCGTGGGCGGGGTGGTGGAGCACTCGGTGCTCGGCCCCGGTGTCGTCGTCGAAGAGGGCGCGACGGTGCGTAACTGCGTGCTGTTGGACGGGGTGCGGGTGGGCCCCGGGGTGAGTCTGCTCAACGTCGTGGCCGATGTGGGTGCGGAGATCTCCGGCGGCAGCCGCCGCGGCTCACCGGCGGGGGTGACGCTGATCGGCGAGGACGGGACGGTGGCCACCACCGAGGACTTCGACCGCTCCGCCGTGCTGCCCGACGGGGTCTGAGACCCCGCCGTGCCCCACCGTTCCCTCTGCTCACGGCAACGCCCGCGGGCCTATGTGCCCGCCCCGGTGCCACCGAGGGAGGCTTCGGAGCGGGCCCTGGAATGGGCCTGTGTTCCTCGTGGTCCTGTCGGCTGGTCCTCGGTCGGGTTGCTGGTGCCGGATCTGGTGACACTGGATCGGGCGCGTCATCTGCGCCAGGCCCAGAGCAAGGGGGCGATCATCGGATCCGCCCAGGAGCCCGGTGACCTGGCGCAGTGGGCGGGGCCGCTGGTCGTGTATTGGCCCACCCTGGCCACCCTGGCCGTGGCCGAGACTATGGCCGTGACCCGCACCGTCGTGGTGGCGTTGAACAACGACACCTTGCGCCCCTGGGTGGATGCCTTCGACCCCGAGTGTCTGGCCGGGGCTCCGGTGGCCCCCACCCCGGTGGTGCTGCCGGTGCCGCTGGTGCGCCGGGCGATGGTCTACTACACCCACCGCTTCCAGCGGGAGCCGGCCGTACCGGAGCCGGTGTGGCGCATGCTGCTGCGCCGCCTGGAGCACCTCTACCACCACGGTGAGCACTTCACCGCCGAGTCCCTGCTCGCCCTGGCCTGGCAGCTGCACTGGCCCCCCGACACCGCCTGGGAGCTCCACCAGTGGGCCACCCGGTCCCTGCCCCAGGCCGATCTGCCTCACCCCGCACCCTGAGCTCAGAACACCGACCTGGCCCACCGCCCCGTCCGGGGCCACCGCTCCAGGGGCCGCCGACAGGCGGGGCCCCGGCCGCCGCAGGCCCCGCGGCGCGGCCCGGGCGGTAAACTGAGACGACTGCGGGCCCGGCCGCCACCCCCCTCGGACTCCCGCCACGGACGAGCACCGGACTGGTGCACCGGCCACCGACAGCACCCCAGGTGAAGCCGGCAAGCCCGAGCGCACCCCCCTGGTGCGGTGGGTGGGACGGGGCCGCAGCACCATGAACCAGCGTTTGTCCCCCCAGAGCTGGACAGCAGCCGACGGCACAACCGTGCACCCTCCCCAGGGGCGCATCCCAGCAGGGGGCCTGTGCGGGCAGAGTGCACGGTGACCCGCCCAGAATACCGGCACCAGCCCGTTAGCCAGTATGCTTACTAATGCGTTCGGGTGTATCGGGCGCGGTACTGGGTGGAGGAGCGCGATGTCGGTGGGGCCCTGGGAATCTTTTGCCAATCCGCGGGCCTACACGGCCGCCCCGATGGCCTCCGGCGTCGCGGTGTTCCACGCGGCGGCCTGGATCTTCAGCCACAGCGAGGAACTGAGCTGGTCATCGCTGGGAATCGTGGTCCCGGACCGGTCCCTGGTGCCCGAGCTCGAGCAGCTGCGCCGGCTCAAGAGCCGTGGGGTGCGGATGGGCACCATCTCCCAGGCCGAGGACGCCCACCACTTCGACCGGGTGCTGATCGCCTACCGCCCCGATGCGGCCACCCTGGCGAGGGCGGAGGCCATGGCCCAGGCGCGGGTGGTCGTGGCCATCGGCGAGAACTCCGAGCACTTGCGCGAGTGGGTGAACACGCACCGACCGGTGCATCTGGGCGGGGCGGACCTGCTGGCAGCTCCGCTGCTCCCGGCGCCGGGCCCGACCGTGGCCATGGTCGGATGAGTCGCCGCATCAAGGTGGAGGACAGCAAGGAGGAGTGGTCATGACGATGCTGCTCGGAGTGGCCGGGATGCTGCTGGGCGCCGTGCTGCTGGCAGTGGTGGTGCGCCACGACGCCCGTACCGGGGACAGCCCGACCGGGGCGGCAGCCACACTGGCGGTACTGGTGGCCGCGGTGGCGGTGATCGTGCTGTTCAGCACCGGGATCGCCCTGGTGGGGATCACCGGACTGCTGTCCGTGGCGGCAGATTCCTAGAACTGGTCCCGTGAAACAACGGTCCTCTCCAGGTTGTCACCGGTGGCGTGAGGACCGCTGACGTCCTGCACAGGTCATCGCGTTCACCGCAGGGAGATGCTCACGAGGGTGCCCGGCACCAGAGGGGCAAAGCCGAGGGCTGCAGTCAGGGCGAGCACGGCGCAGGAAAATTTCTGCGGTCCCACTGGGTACATGACGATGATGGCCCAATATTCCATGCTGTCCTGGTGGGGATGACCGCAGTCGAATGCCAGCGGGAAGAACATGCCTTGACCAAAGGTATTGAAATACGCGCATGATCAGTAAGGACCAGAAGGATGCCGCTGAGGGCGGCTGGCCCCTTCTCGGCAGAATGTGTATCAGCACAAAACGACTACTCCGAAGGATGAACCATGCACAAAAGGACCACCTTGACCTCCCTAGTCCTCGCTGCAGGCCTCGCTCTCGCGGGGTGCTCCAGTAATCCGACGGCAACCCCCGAAACGCCCAGTGAAACCGCTATGAGCTCCCAGACCCCTTCTGAGTCCCCTTCACCTGAGCGGGTCAACTTGGACGAACCGTTCTACGTGAAGACTCCCGAGGGTTCGGAGATTGTCGTTGACTTCTCGGCTGAGCCCCCTGCCGACATTGAGGAATACCGGATTGCCACAGGCACCGGAGTTGGCACCTACGCAACTGTGGATATCGACAACCGTCAGGGCACCGAATATTCAAGCGTCTACCAAGTGACTCTGTACGATGAAGAAGGCAACTCTTACCCGTTCCAAGATGTTGAGCTGTACCACTTCTCAGAGTGGGGGCCAACCTTCACCGAAGACTATGACTACGTGATGCCTGATGGAACCGTGCTTGATGAAGCTACCGCCAACAAGTTCGAACAGATGGAAGCCGCTCTTTACGAGAAGTACTTTGATGATGGCGCTGACCCGTTAGAACGTTCCCAGTCTTGGATCGCTACTCCTGGCGAACTGCCTGAAGACATCGTCGGTGTCTCCATCGAAGCCAACGGCTCAGGTTCAGGTACTCCGATGGTGCCGCTCTCCGAAAAGGATTCCTACGTCGTTCCCGACGACGGTACAGGCCCTCAGGTGGTCGGTCCTCCGCCCAGCACCTGAGCACTACGAAGACAAGACCCCCGCCCAGGCCCTCGGCTGGGCGGGGATTTTGTCGTAGAAGGGCTCCTGCGAGGAAGCCGGCGGGCAAAGCCCAGCCACGGAGTTCCATGCCGGTCCTCGAATTGCCCGGCGGGGGCGGGAGGCCGATGTGCGGGGTCCCCATCGGCGGGTATGCCGGTGACACTGCGCAGCGGGGTCGAGCGGTGTTGCTCTCGGCTCACGCAAGCCCGCTGTGTGGCTGCCCGGTAGGCCGGACTGCTGTCGGCTCGGGCTGCTCGACGCGGTCATCAGCTCGTGACGGCGAGAAGCGCCTCGATGCGTTCTCAGTGGGAGAGTTTGAGTCCGAGGACCCCGCCGATGATCATCAGCAGGAACACGATTTTGAGCATCGCGACCGGTTCCTCACCGGTGGCCATCGCGTAGACGACGGTCAGTACTGCACCGATGCCCACCCACACCGCGTAGGCGGTGCCCACGGGCAGGTCCCGCATCGCGTAGGCCAGCCCGGCCATGCTCGCGACCAGCGCCGAGGCGAAGACCAAGGACGGTCCGAGCCGGCTGAAGCCTTCGGACTTGCCCAGCGCGGTGGCCCACACCGCTTCGAGGATCCCGGAGAGCACCAGAACGAACCAAGACATGACAGCCTCCTGCGGGCCGTCTTGTCGCACACCGGGTACAGCACCCCTCGTCCGGGAACCCGGTGTTTCGGGCTCATGTCCAAAATCTCACACCGGGTGGTGAGGGGCAATGTCAGACGTGTCACCACCCCGAGCATCGGTTCATGAACGGCAGTGCCGGTGAGCATGGCGCCCTGAGTTTCGCAGGACACCTCTCAGTTGCTGATCAGGGGACTGGTCCACAACAGGCTGGTTTCCAGGACCTGAGCGGCGAGGAACCGGGCGGCATCCTGCTGGGTGAGGGATGCCCGCCGCTGGGGGCCCGGGCGCAGGTGCACGTGGCGCACACCGCGGGCGGGCCCAGCACTCAGGACCGGGGTGCGCACGATGGTCCAGCTCAGCCCGGATCCGGTGATCATCCGGAACCGGTCGCGGGTATGGGCGATACCGGCTGGGCGCAGTGTCTGGCACAGCTGCTGGCGGGCGTAGGCGGTCTTGGTGCTGTCACCGGGGGCGGGATAGAGGTGGTGTGGGGCCAGACCGACGTAGCGGTGCACCCGGTGGGCCGTCATGGCTGCCACCAGGTGCCGGGTGGCGGTCCGGGCGCGGGCGGCCGCGACCTGTTTGCGGGACACACTGAGCACGTCCACGACGGCCTCTGTGGTGGCCACGGTGGAGGCCAACCACGTGGTGTCGGTGATGTCCCCGTAGGCGAGATCCACCAGGTGCGGCTGGTGGGCGTCCTGAACCGGCTCACCGTCCAGGACGGCGGTGGGGTGGTGTCCGCGGAACAACAGTCTTCGACGACCTCTTGTCCTAGGGGTGTTCCGGCACCGAGCACAATGACGCGCACAATGTCCTTTCAGAAGCCCCGGCACCATTCCCCGGGGGGCAGGAACCGAGATGGGCGAGGACGGGGCGGGTGGATGCACCCTCTTGGGACTGGGGTTCTACGGCCCACCGGTCCCCCGCATCGCCGGGCCCTGGGCTGAACCACCACCGGCCCCGGTGGGCCGGTGATGGTTTAGCCCAGCAGGCGGGAGGTGAACTCGATCTGCAGCTCGTGCAGCCGGTCGCAGGTGATCGGGTGCCCGCCCTCGGGGTCGGTGAGGTACTCCAGCTCCAGTTGCCGGCAGATCCGGCTGTGCAGGATCTGCAGCTGCTCCAGGGGCAGCCCCAGCAGCTCATCGGGGAACGGGTCGTCCGGGCCCAACCGCATCAGCCGCTCCAGGGCCGGTGAGGCGGTCACGGTGGCGCCGGGGGCGGGGCCAGCCTCCGCCGCGCCGCTCAACGGATCACCGCCGACTGCTGGGCGGAACCGGCCCGGGAACCAGGTCCCAGGACACGGTGCAGGGGGTGTCGGGGGCAAAGTGCGGGGGAACTCGATGCAGACGGGGCGGGGAAGCTCGAAGGCATGGAAACGATCTTTCACTGGGCACGATCAAGGGATCGGTCAGCTACTCGACCAGGGGAGAGCTTATCCACCGTCGGCCCCGGTACGCAACGCCCTGTGCGGCCATCAGCCGCCCCCGGGGGTCAGCGGGGCGACCGGGGGTCTCAGGCGGTGCCGCGGGCCGCCCAGGGCGCTTCAGAGGTGTTGAAGTGGGTGGTGGGGGCCTGCCCGGTGGTGGAGGTAACGAGTTCGACGGCGAGGTCACGCACCTTGAGATTACGCCGGGCCGCGGCGGCGGCCAGCAGATCGAAAGCCTCCTGCTGGGTGCAGTGCTGCTGGCCGATGAGGATGCCCACGGCCACGTCGATGGCGGTCCGGGAGGACATCGCCGCGGCCAGGTCCGTTTCGGTGTCCTGGTGCCTCGCCAGGCGCAGGGCCAGGCGCAGAGCGGTGGAGGCGGCCACGACCTCCTGGGTGATCGCCGCGATCGCGTCCTCGTCGAAGGCATCACGGGTGCCGGCGTAGACGTTCAGCGCGGCCTTGTCGGGGCCGGGCAGATCGAAGGGGGCCGCCACCGCGGCATGGACCCCCTGGGCGGCGGCGGCCTGCCCGTACTCCGGCCACGGCCCCTGAGCCAGGTCCGGGGCGTGGACGATCAGCTGCTGGCGGGCGGCGGTCAGGCACGGCCCGTCCCCGTAGTCGTACTGGATCTCGTCCAGCACCAAGGCCCGGGCGTTGGAGCTGGCCACCGTGCCCACCCGCCCGTCGCGCAACAGCGTCACCGCGCACCACACCGAGGTGTGCTCACCGGTCAGGTGCGCGGCCATGACCTGGGTGAACTCCTCCAGGAACTCCCGCAGATCCTGGCTCTCGGCCAGGACCTCGTGCAGGCGCAACCGGGTGGAGACCGACGGGAACGACGGAATTGGACGATGGGCCACCGAGGAGGAGTCGTCGGTCACGGGATACACCTTTCGGCAGGGGCCGGCGCGGGCGCCGGGAATGCAGGACGGAGGAAGATCAGGGTAGAGCAGGCGGAGCCTGCCCCACTCGAAGACCGCGAGTGGGAGTAGGCCCTCGGAGGGGTCAGCCCCGGTGCGGCGGCGGTGCTGGGTGGGCCCGGATGTCGGTCTCGGTCAGATCGAGCATGATCCGCATGCCGGTCCCCAGCTCCTGGATCCACACCACCCCGATCTGCGGGGCGATCTCCTCGAGCACCCCGCGGTGCCGGAGCATGCCACCCATCCACGCCTCGACCACTTCCCCTGCCCGGACCTGAGCCGGCCAAAGTGCAGCATCGTCCTTCGCGCCCGACTGAGGTGCTGATGCTCGCCGGCCGGCCGGCCGGCTGAGCGCCACCGGGTGAACACGATCAGGGAGCGGCGCGGACGCAGAGGGAACCGGGGTGGGCATATCGGCGGGATCCTTTGGCCAGAGCAGACAGAGCAGGACAACATCGCCCACCGGGATGATCAGCAGCTTGACGGCGGGACCACACCGTGGAGCCGCTGCCCCGGCCACCTGTCCTGGTCGCCGAGCAGTGGTCGGGCCGGTGTAGAGAGGAACGCCCCCGCACCGTCATGGGACGCAGTACGGAGGCGGCAGTCACACCGGTGAGCGGCGGCATGATCCCCCCAGGGGGACCCAGCCACCGCATGTAGCCCGCCCACCCCGTACGCCCAGCGCGGGGATGGGCGGTCGTCCGATTCTACCAATAGCAAGCATGCTTGTCACCGTGACCGAGGACCGGCTCACTGCGGAAGAGTGTTCGTCTGCTGCCGGCTCAGCCGGGAACGTGTCGGGGTCAGGTCCGTTTGGTGGCGGTGGTCAGCCGGTCTTGGTGACGGTGGCCTCGGTGAGGATGAGTTCTTCCTCACGGTCGATGTAGGGGGTGGCGGTCTCCTCGTCGGTGACCGCCAATAGGGCTTCGAAGTCGTCGATGGTGAAAACGTCTCGGCTTTCCACGGTGCCGGTGACTTCGACCTCGTCACCGACGGTGAGGTCTTCGGGGAATTGCTGGGCCATGACGATGGTGTCTTCCCCGCCGATGGCGATGACCCCGGGCACGAGCACCTCTTGTACCTCATTGGCCAAGGTCAGGGTCTCGCCCACCAGTTCCTCGGCGGGAACCTCGGACTGGTCCAACTGGGTCAGCCGGGTCTCATCGGTGCAACCGGCGGTGGTCGCGCTGGGCCTGGTCCACTACGCGGCCGTGCCCGGCACGCGGGCCCGGCGGGCAGCGGGGTGAACCCGCGTCCGGCACGACGACGGGGCCGTCACCACAACGGTGACGGGGGCCCCGGAGTCGATCGGGTGCGATCAGATGCGGTCGCGGCGATCCTTGTCGGTCAGGCCGGTGCCGCGCTCGGCGTCGGTCTCGACCTCGACCTGCTCCTTGCGGACCTCAGCGTCGACGCGCTCGGTGTCGCGGACGGTCTCCTTCTCGAGCTCGATCTTCTCGACGCCCACGGTCTCCTTGGCCACCACGGCACGCTCCTCGTGGAGGGTCACCTCGACGTCCTCCTCACCGATGGTGCCGCCGGTGACCTCGGTGCCGTCGAGGGGAATGCGCTCGACCCGGACCTCCTCGCGCTGAACGGGGACGTCAACAGTCTCGTGCTCGGTCACGACGTACTTACGCAGACGGGCGCGGCCGGTCTCCTGACGCTCCTTGCCCACGCGCAGGCGCTCCTCGTGACGGATGACCTCATTGTCGTCAAGCTCAGCGCGAGCGGCGGTGTCGTGACGGTCCGCGGTCTCGTCGGTGTACCGGTCATTGCGGGTGTACCCGGCGGTTCCGGCCGGCGGAGCGGCGCTACGATCGATCTCCGTGGCGTCTCGGTCGTCACGGCCCCCGGTGCCGGAGTAGTTCATCTTGTAGTAGCGGTAGATCTCCTCCTCCTCGGCCGGGGAGAGGTGCTGGTCCGCGTCCACGTTCGGGGCGTCCTTGAC